>JAVWYC010000089.1:0-7424 GCA_036661755.1 Mucinivorans sp.
AAAGCTAAGAATGAAAATTAGATTTTTCATCAGTTACTTCCAATTAATTGAATATTAAAGTCGCCATTTGCGTATATATCTACGTAGGTGGCGGTTTCATTTATCACTTTCGGATTATCAGCTCCACCATAGCCATTGCAAAATGCAGAATACTCTACATTGCCGATATTGTGATAAATACGCTTATTTGCCCCTCCAGTTGCGGTGTTCTCCACGTTTATAATGCGATATGCACCCCAAGCCTTACTGATATTTCTATTGCTATCCACCCTTGCCTTGCTGAGTACTCCCGACATATCTGTTTTGCCTTTAACTTCTAGAAAGACATCGCCGTTACCATTTTCGGCGGCATAGAGGTACTTGTTTGAGTTCCAATAGCTAAATATGCCATTGGCTCCGATTTGGGTACGCATAACGCGTTCTACATAACCGGCTTGCATCGACGATTGAGCGACCTGGGCCGAAGTATTCGTACCTAGGTTTGCCTGTGACATTCGGGTGGTGAGCCGTAGCCCATATGTTCCCGCATCAACAGTACCCGACCAATTTGCACCCACATTGCCCGTTATATCATGATTGACCTCATCGTGCGCTGCCCGGCCTAGGGTTCTGAAATCTGTGCCATTTTTGGTGAGCACAAGCGTAATGATAGCGTATGGCAAACTGATTGGCTTGGAGGTATGTATCGTTGCCGAGGCGTTCAAAGAGGCTAGGACTTTGAGCGTGGACGCGTTTTTAGTAACAACAATCTTGTTGGGTAGCTCCGTGGTTGTGGAAGTGAGAAAAGTTGCGCTGTCATTATAAATAGGGCCAATGGCACTATCTCCATTTTTGAGAGTGTCCAAAGAATCGATATTGCCACTCTTGATATTGACCCGCTCCACACCCTGCGCGTCCAAGACACTAACACTGCCATCTTCGGTCTTGATGCGCAAAGCTCCAAATTGCGCCTGCGTGTCGTCGAGCAATACCAAACCACCCGTGCTGCGAAGTCGAGTAATGACAAGTTCGTTGATAAATGCCTCGTCGGTAGCTATACGTTTGGCAATCAAGGTCGAAAGTTTCAATATCCCTGTCGTGGCGTTATAATCAAAAATCTTCCCCATCGGCAATTTGAGATACTCGGATAGCGCCATAGCGGTGTCGAAACCAAACCCGTGCGCCATTTTGTCGATTTCGGAATAAATCTTATCGACCGTATCCGGCGCGACGTCTTTGCCATCATTGCCTTTTTTGCCCGGCGCGCCATCATTGCCATTTTTGCCGAACTTAGCCCAAAGAGAGGGCGTAGAGAAGACACTCCACGCGCCGTCCGTTTTGACGCGTTGGCTTATCCACTCATAAAGATTAGAGGCGTCGACCCCCATCGGATCATCAGTCCATTGGTCGGGGGTCCACTCGTCTTGCTGGGCTGTTTCGGGGGTCGCAGGGGTCACGTCGGTAGTTGTTCGACGATAGATATATTCGTAAGACTTACCATCCTTGCCTATGCCATCTTTGCCTTTGCGCCCGTCGAGCCCGCTTTGCACATATGGCACGCCCCACTCCCCGATTAGTGTATCGTCCACCCCGGAGAAGTAGGCCACCGACGCCCATAGGCGATAGCTGGACGAATAACGCCCGGTGATAGCGCGCCCGCTCTGATCGGTGACGATTTGCCCCAAATTGTTGACGATGTAGTATTCCCGGCTATTGTTCCACGCCCAACCCGCGGGATCGCTTCCAACGGGCCTCACCGGTGGGTGATCGGTGTCTGTGTCGCTCCACAAATAGACATAGCGCGGATAGTCGCCCTTAACTCCATGATCGCCCTTAGAAGATTGGACAGTCCAGTATGTCACGTTTATAGGCATAATACCGGATGCCGGGCAATCTTCCTTGCAGCGATAAGTCGACCCGGCGTAAAAAACCTCGTCACCCGCATAGTAGAGCGCCGCATTACTCCAAGGCCCACGCCACACGGGTAGAGGACTTTTGTCGCCCGAGGGGCTGATGGTCATCGATCCGCGTAGGACTAATCGACCTTTCCCGTCTTCGTTGTAAGACAAGTGCCTCGATGAGTTGCCGACCCGAAAGCGATCACTATCCAAATCGAAGTATGATCCGCCACCGCCGCTGCTCTCGATGCGCCCCGTTCTAACAAAGCGACCCGCAATGGTTGATGCTCCGTAGGTGAGCGACACTAGGCGTGCAGGATTGGCTCCCTCGTCGCTCACCACGCTGTTGAGCACACCGAGCATAAAGTGATAGTAGGCAGGGTCTGCATTTACTTTGATTTTGTCGGTTGTCAAGATTATCGAGCCGGCCGAGCCCTCCACTTGACACTTGGCGTAGATATAGTAGGCTGTTGTGGCTACTAGTCCCGTGACGGTGTTGTTGGCTAGTATCCACTCCTTGATCTGCTCGGCCATAGCAAGGTGCACCAGCTTACCGCCCGTGATATTCACTTGGCTTGGATCGCCCTTGTAGTTGGCCTCGATAACTGTGTTTTGTAGTACAAACTGCATCGACTTGGCTCCCGTTGCCAACATCTGTGTCTCGATAGAATTGGGCTTTATCTTCTGTGAATAATAATTACCATCTTCGGGGTCAAAGACCATATCAATCAGTTCGGCACGTGCACGCACGCCGCTACGTGTGATACGCTGCTGCTCGGCGGCTAGAATGACGATATTGTCGGTAGCTTTTTCGACCTCCTTGCGCTGTATGACCGTGGTTGGGATCGGTATCTTGTCGCTCACGGTGAGTTTCACCTCCCACTTATCAGTCAACGGATATTCAACGCCTGCGATTCGCACATCGGCATCGAGGGCATTGGGCGTATCGACTAGGTGACATATATCGCCCGCGCGAGGCTCGAAACCCAGCGACTTAAAATAACGCGGATCGCAATCCACCGTGTAGGGGTGTTGCGGCACGCATCGCTTGGCAATTTCGGCCACGGTAGCATCTTTTAGCTCCGCCTTGGCGGCTACTATGTACTCATCGGGCATCACAATGTCGATCAATACATATTCATCTCCCACTAACGGCGATCGCTCGGCACGTGGCAAGGTGTAAGTCGGCGTTTGACTTTCATCCGCATACTCTCTAAAAGTGATTGTTTTGGTTTTTGGATCGTAAGCCGTTATCTCGAACTGAACACCGGCGCAAAGACCGGTATTAAAGACGATCTTCGAGTGATCCATCTTGCCGTTAAGATCAAAAGTAAGAGTGGTATCTGCCACTTGCCATAGAGCCGAGCCAACGGCTTTTTGCACGGCCGATGAAGTGATAGAGGCGTTGCGGCGCGGATAGATATGATCGAAAGTCACGCGATCCTCTTTCAGTCCGTACTTGGCAACATTGCGCTCAACATACTTTCCCTCAAAACTCAGACGCTTAGAGTTGGCTACGTTCTGCGATCCGCCATAGCCATAGAGGCGCGTGGCGATCTTATCGCCCGAGAGCTTGCCGCGAGTGATCGAGTATAGTCCCTTGCCGCGACCGTAACTAAATGATATGTTAGTGGGGCGGCGAATCTCGCGCTCAAAGGTGATCACGCGAGCCCTGATGTCGAACTCGATAGAAAAGCCACCATCTTTGTCGCATAGCTTTTGCAATAGCCCCAAACACGAGCAGCCGCCATAGTTTATATTGCGGGGCGATTGATTGATACCGTTCATCGATGGTTTGACGGCCGTCCAGCCCGTCTCTTTGCTGTTAATGATGGCTAGCACCCAGTCGATATGTTCGGATAGAGTGCCGTTGTAGTAATATTCATTCTGACCTTCATCATCCACCATCCACTCACTGAGTTGATGCAGATTGCCGGCAAAGACTACATTAGAATAGCTATACGCCCCATCGTGTAATGAGTACTCGGGTAGCTCCAAGAGAGCGTACCGCTCGCCGTTATGCTCAACGTAATCTCCTACGGCTAAATCAAGGGCCGATGGCAGAGTGACATTCAGCGACACCGTGTGCTCCACCATCAGACGATCAGTGACAATGGTATTCTTATCGATGGTCAACGTATGCAGCACCGCGCCATTACGTTTAATTGTTAGGCTATTCATATGGTTATCATTTTACAAGTGATCTGACCCCAATGGCAGTTCTCTCTAAATTTAATCACATCATTCACCGCCATTCCATCGATACAAAAGGCAGTCAAGGTCGATCCGTCGAAGTATTTAATGCTCCGCATACCAGCGCGGCCGATAAGCGATCTCAGACGATCTGCTTTGGCTTGAAAATCGGCATATGTGGTGGCCAGTAGCGTACCCTCTAAGGTGATTGTGCGTGGAGCGCGTGCACCGATAGCGTGAGAAGAGGCAGTAAGGTTTAGCGGGGCAAATTGAGGCAAGTCATAACGATTGGCTAGATCACTCACCACTAGACCTAGCTCGCTCCACGTATAGCCATCTATACCATCTTTGGCGGGTGTGGTCTTCTCCGGTAGCCTCGTGAGATCAGATAGCAAGAGCGGCGTTAATTCTCGTAATTTGAGTGTTGCTTGACCCCACCCGTTGTGATATGCGCTAAGGTCGATCTTATCTAGACGCACCGAGTAACTCCCCAGCAGAGAATGGGCGAGAGTGAAGCTATCGCCAATGGCTGAGTATAGCGTATCAACCTTAGTTCTCAGTTCGCCCAAGTTTGCGCATAGGGCAACGATCGACAATTGAAATTCGCGCTCCCGGAAAACAATATCATCGCTATCGGTGTAAGGTTCCATGCCGCCAAGATTTCCACCGCCAAGGCCCCAATCATAATGAGTTTTGCCGCCACGTTTAGGCAGCGACCATATGCCGCTCAGAGCATAGCCATCGCACTTGCCGTCAATTACTCCCGCGGAAAAGCCATAACGAGAAAGCGGAATACCGGATATTGTGTAATCTATTTGCGGCATAATATTCTTGCGTTATCTGTTGTTGTGCATTGCGCTCCTTGCCCCGTGACAAAGACAACCGCCCACGCGTGAGCTTCGATCTTGGCCGTGGCTCCGTGCATTAGGATCACCTCGTGGCGCTGCGTGGGGTCGTCGTAGGTGAGCGTGGCGTGCGTCTGAGGGCCCACCAAGACTACTTTTAGCGGATTGATCAGCTCAATCGTTTGATCGACATAGATACCATACCTCTCGGCCATCTGGCAACTATAATCGCGAAATACGTCGAGCGACGGGAATTGATTCTTTGTGCAAAACTCAATCCCCTGAGGGGTGAGTAGCAGGCGCATCAATTTGCGTGGGCTCTCCTTTCCGGTTAGCATTCGACACACGCCCAATTTTTGGGCTTGATTATATATTTTAATAGCTTCCATTGTCGGGTTTGATTTTTGAAATCAATGTATCTAGTTTAGTGTTGGTGGCATCGATTTTACTCGTCAATCCATCTGTATTGTCGGCCGAGCGCCGTGTGTTAGCCTCGATAAGCAATTGTGTACGAGCCATTTCGGCTACTGTCTTGAATCCTAAATCTAGCCCAATCTCGATACGGCGCCCGGTGTCTGCCATACCGCGAAATATCCCGCCCAGTTCGCTCACCGATTGCTCGGTGGCCACGGTACCGCGGATTTGACCCGATAGCGATGTTTCGTCCTTATCGATAGGTTTGTCATCTTTGAGTATTTTGTCGTATATCTTGCCGCGCTCTTCCATAATGTGGCCGATCTCATCACCTATCTTATCGATTTGGGAAAGTTCCAACTCGCTCAATACATCGTCGCTCATAAAGCCTTCGATCTGCTTGCGCATCTTCTCGACCGAGCCTTTGATGTCTGCTTTGAGCATCTCCTTGATGATTCCACGGAGCATGTTTTTCACAACGTCTTTCTGTGACTGTGCGCGATCCTCGCCCGAAGCCCAAGAGTTCATATAGGCGCTCGCAAATTCATCGATCGCCGATTGTACGTCGGAGCCGAAGATTGCATCACACGCCGCCTCTTTGCTCTCTTCGATCTTCAAGTTAATATCGTCGATTGCTTTGTCGTAACCCTCCAAGGCACCATCATCGGGATTCTTGCGGCTCTCTTCGATCTTCTTTTGCTGCTCGATCAGTCCACGCTGTTGCTCACGCATCTTGATTTCATCGCCTATGAGATCAGCGGCGTCATTAGAATACGCCTTACCGATAGCCTTGTCCAGCTTATCGTAGGATTCGGTAATGCTATCAACAGTGCGTTGTATATCGGCTATCTGTTGCTCCTTGCGTTTATCTACCTCTCCGAAAATTCCACCCAAAAGATTGGCTATTGCACCAAGCCCCCCGGTGATGATGGACATTGCATTAGTGAAATCTATCGAAGCAAGTGATCCAAGGGCTCCAACTACACCATCAACAGCCGGACTTTCAACGCCAAATGTTTTGAGTAGATCAGACGTTGCACTAGCCATACCGCTAATATCACCTAAGCTTTTTGAAGCCGCCTCGTTACGATCTTTTTTTGTGTCGGCCAATGCTTTTTCCGCCTTTTTTACCGCCTGCTCGGCTGCTTTTTTCTCTTGTTCCGGTGTGTCTGTGGTCTTTGTGGCCTCCAATGCTTGTTTGGCTTTGCCCAAGAGCTCGGTGGCCGTCTTCACATCGTTGATCCCATCAACAAAGCTCGCGAACGGATTAAGAGTGGTGGCGTAATCTTTGGCTTTGTCTAGTTGTTCCAAGAGCGCCGAATGATCGGCCGGCGATAGCTCTGAATTAGAGAGCTGATCGTTGATCTCACTGATAAGTATCTTCACCTGCGAGCGGCTCATTCCTTGCAGGTCTCGAAAGACTTGCTCCCAAGAAGAGGATAGTTTGGTCTTTTGAGATTCCAAATTCGCGATCTGTTTTTGCTCGCCGCTATCGACCTTTCGTGTGGCGGTCATAGCCTCTGTGCTATCGATTTTACCAGCTTTATGCGCCGCGGCGATGGATTGTCTATCCCGATCGGCATTGGCGCGTGTGGCGGTGATTTGATCTTCGATCTGTTGGTAGTCGTCAGCCCAAGTTTGCCACTGTGTTTTCAGGTCGGTTAGTAATTTTTCGTTGGATGCTGTTTGTTCAGCGTTGTTGGCCGCTGTCTTAGCATCGTATGATTTGTTGATCGGAACGAATGCCGGATCACTACCATCCACCTTAAAGTCTTGTTCCTTGCCTCCTTGGGCGATAAAGGTTGTCTTTTGCGCATCGACTACTATTTGGCGTTGTTCGCGCTCCCATAGCTCGATGGCAGTCTGTTTCTTGGTGTAGTTTAGCTCTATCTGGGCAAGTTCTTTGTCTAATCCGTCAGCCAGGACATCGATACGCGCCTGCTCGGTGTCGAACTGCATATTAACGAGCGCCTCTTTTAATTTGCGCTCCGCCTCTATGCGAGCCTCATTTTTCTTAACTTGATCGGAAGTGGTGGGTTTAGACTTTCGTTCTAATGATTGGCCGGTGAAGTCTTGAAATTCAGATTCAAGAGCC
>JAVWYC010000090.1:0-7357 GCA_036661755.1 Mucinivorans sp.
GCTAACGCAAACCGCTCTCCGCGCAACCGCTAAGTGCCAGCGGCGCAAGCGAGCAAATCGCCGTGCCGGCGCCGTGACTAATCGTGACTTTTGAAAAAGTCACCCAAAACTTTTTGTGAAAAACTGCGTTTTTCTGAATCGGCTCACGAGAAATTCGTTTTCCTTAACTGTTCTTGAAAACTTCGTTTTCCTGAACCGCTCCCAAAGAACCTTTCTTAACGTTTTACCACACAATACACTGTTGCAATAGCCGAAAAATCCAATAACAAATTCAAAAAAAAAGATTGCCCCCCAATCATGAGAAACAATCTTTATTGAAATCAAACGAAATCTACTCGAATGTCAGCAACAAACCGCCCTTAGGCACAATCTGACCAACCTCGACCTCGATCTTCGCAACCTGACCATCAATAGGCGAAAGATAAGTGTTGTCCATCTTCATCGCCTTGAAAGTCAATAACTTATCACCCTTCTTGACCACCGAACCAACCGCCACATCAATCGTGGTGATAGTGCCCGGAATGAAAGAGAACATTTGCCTGGGATCCGGACGATGCCATGCCTTGCGATTCTTGTAACTATCTGGCACTGTGGTCAGATAGTTACCGTGCATCGTGGCTAACGTATCATATTTCTGTGGCTCAGCAGGCTTCGTGGGCGCTGGTGAAACCGTTTTTTTCTTTCCTAACATCTTTTGGAATTAAAAAATTATGAGAATCATGAATTTGTTTCACAATTTTCCGAAAATCAAGAACCTCCCCCCTCCTGCGAGCGAAAAGAAGACAAACTCCCCCGCACCCACCAAAAAAAGAGGTTCTTCTAGCAACAAAAAAGCAACCTACGCGGCGCCTGAACCATTAAAATGGAGGGATACCGTGCTTCTTGGTTGGACGATAAACTGTCTTGTCGATCGACACTTCCAAGGCGTGGATCAATGCTTTGCGCGTTTCGGCAGGGTCAATCACCGAGTCTACATAGCCCTTAGCGGCAGCCACATACGGATTGGCAAATTTATCTTTGTACTCTTGGATTTTGATCTTACGCATGGCCGTAGGATCTTCAGCCGCCATGATCTCTTTGCGGAAAATAATATTGGCAGCACCCTCTGGGCCCATCACCGCAATTTCGGCTCCCGGCCAAGCAAAAACAAAGTCGGCACGCAAGTGACGAGAGCACATAGCGATATAGCCTCCCCCATATGCCTTGCGCAGAATCACCGTGATCTTAGGCACTGTGGCCTCCGAATAAGCATAGAGCAACTTGGCTCCGTGACGAATAACACCGGCATGCTCTTGGTCTACGCCCGGCAAATAGCCCGGCAGGTCTTCGAGCGTAACGAGCGGAATGTTGAACGAGTCGCAGTAGCGAACAAAACGCGCCGCCTTGTCTGACGAGTCGCAATCCAGCACCCCTGCCATCACAAGAGGTTGATTGGCAATGAAGCCAACCGTTTTGCCCTCGATGCGGCCAAAACCAACCACGATATTGCCGGCGAACATCTCTTGCACTTCAAAAAAGTCGCTATCGTCCACCAAAGCGCGAATCACATTGCGCACATCGTAGGGCTGAGTAGGATCGGCAGGCACTGCATTGGTGATCTTATACTCTTTGACTTTTGGTTCTTCGGCTTCTTCTATATGGGCTGGGGTCGAGTTATTTTGCGGAATCATCGAGAGCAGTTTGCGGATTTGAATGAAGCATTCGTCTTCGCTAGCGGCATAGAAGTGCGCGTTGCCTGTTTTTTCGCAGTGTACGCGTGCGCCACCAAGCTCTTCCATCGAGATTTCTTCGCCCAACACGGTTTTGATAACCTCGGGGCCGGTGATGAACATTTTGCTGATTCCGTCCACCATAAACACATAGTCCGTCAGGGCAGGAGAATAGACGGCTCCACCGGCACAAGGGCCCAGAATCACCGAAATCTGAGGGATCACGCCACTGGCCAATGTGTTGCGGAAAAAGATTTCGCCATAGCCGGCCAAGGCGTTCACGCCCTCTTGGATACGGGCTCCACCGGAGTCGTTGATACCAATGAGCGGAATGCGCATATTGAGCGCATAGTCCATTATTTTTGTGATTTTACGTGCGTGCATCAAGCCCAGCGAGCCGCCGGCCACGGTGAAGTCTTGCGCAAAAATCGCAACCGGATTACCGCACACAAAGCCCGTGCCGATGATCACGCCATCGCCCGCCAGCTCTTTGTTTTGCATCCCGAAATCGGTGCCGGAGTGCTGAACGAAAATATCATACTCATGAAAAGTTCCTGCGTCGAGCAGAGCTTCGACCCGCTCGCGAGCGGTGAGTTTGCCCAACTCCTTTTGTTTTTCGATAGCCTTCGGGCCACCGCCAAGATAGACTCGTTCCTTACGCATTTGTAAGTCGAGCACCTTTTTGTCTCTTGCCATTTTTTAGTGTTTTAGTGTTTTAGTTACTAATTCTAAATAAATCAGATAAACAAAGATATATATTATTTTTTGAATTACAATTTTTTGCAATACGAAAAATACGGAAATACCAGTTTTGGTTGGTCTTGAAAAATGCCATAAACCGTTGATCCGGAGCCACTCATGGCGGCATAGATGGCTCCGGCCGAGTATAGTTGATCGCGGATCGAACCAAGGAGCGGGATCCGGCCAAAGATTGGCGCCTGAAAGTCGTTGACACACACATATTTCCATTCGTGGATAGGGTGTTCGATGGCCTCTTGCACCGAGATTTGCGGCTCGTGTGGTGTGATGAGCGAATAGGCGCGGCGTGTGGAGACTCCTATGTCGGGTTTGACCATATATAAATAGTATCCGCTAAGGTCGACCGCTATCGGGCTAAGGATTTCGCCGCGGCCAGAGGCTATTTGAGGCACAAAGTCGACAAAAAACGAGGTGTCACTCCCCAACACGCGCGCCGCGTCCAGTTTTGCTTGGCGTGTTAAGTTGAGCGCAAAGAGTTCGTCGGCCGCCTCCACCACGGCCACCGCATTGGCCGAACCTGCACCCAGACCAGCCCCAAAAGGGATACGCTTGGTGAGCGAAAGTTTCACCGGCCCTATTTTATAGCGTTCCTGCATCAAACGATAGGCCTTCACACACAAATTATCTTCCTCGGGGCAGTCGAGCTCAATCCCGCAAGAGGAAAACGAGAATTGCGCGGCCGGCTCCATCCGGATCGTGTCGGCCAACCCCGCCACAGGATAGATCACACTTTCGATGTTATGAAAACCGTCGGCGCAACGCGAAATAACAGATAAATTGAGGTTAATTTTGCAAAACGAATTTTTTATCATATTTTTACACATATATTAACACCCAAAGTTATGAAAAAAATTCTACTTTCTCTGTGCCTACTTTTCTTGCTTGTTGGCAACGCTTCGGCTCACAAGCTATTTAGCTTTGGTTTGAAGGCTGGTTTGAACTTGGCCACAGTGTCGGGTTTGAGCGATGTGATTCATGGCGCCAAGCCCGATTTCACGGGGGGAGTCTTCTTTGAGGTGCGCCCCATTAAGTGGGTTGGGGTATCCATCGAGGCTCTATATTCGGGCCAAGGCTTCAAGACCGGCCAGATCAGTGTCGAGGATTGGACGGCGAGCATCGATGCCTCTTTGGGCTATATTGCCGTGCCCATCATGGCGCGCATATATGTGGCCGGCGGATTGTCGCTTAACGTGGGCTACCAACCGTCGTTCCTAGTGAGTACTTCGTTGGGTGTGGGGCGCGCGAGTGGCGCTAATTTGCAAATGACAAAGGTGGTGAGCGCTATCCCGGTTGGGATTTCGTATAGTTTTCGTTGGGGTTTGATGCTCGATTTGCGCTATAACATTGGCTTAACGTCGGCCAACAAGCCTATCGATTTTAGCTCGGTGCCCAACGCTGTGACGCGTGAATCTTTGTCGGTCAAAAATCAAGTCTACACCTTGACCGTTGGTTGGCGTTTTTAGTTTTTTTGCCCCCTGGCGGGGAAAAGAGTTAGGGGTAGGGGCTGTAAAAACGAGCTCCCGAGCCGCAATATAGGCGCCCAAATAGAGGGAATCTAATACCAGAGATTAGCAATGCGAAATTCAAAGGTCATAATCAAGATTCTGCTTTACACTTCACTAGTGCTGCTGGCGGTGAGCATTAGCTACGAAATCATACTCTCCGGGCGTGTGGTTTCGCAAAGCGAAAACTCGATCTCGGGGCGCATCGAAATCTTATTGGCCTCAACCGACATGATAGGCCAATGGTGGATCAATTCATCGGACAAAAACGACGAACTGATCAACAAAATATGGCAAGGCGAAACGCCGGACGAATGGCGCAAAAATGGAGTATCGTTCTATCTGTTAGAAAATAACGAAATCATATTTTGGGCTAACCACAACTTCATAAACACGGCCGACGACTCGCTTATCCGCCAAGGCAGCGATAGGGTGGAGGTGGTAGACCAAAACAAAGTGTTGATCTTCACCAAAGTCCGTGGCCCAAGGCGCGCTGTGACAATCGTCAAACTATGCCAAAAAGAGATCTCAAACCTAGCCGTTTTCGACAATCCATCGGTGCTCGTTTTGCAGACTCCGCCCGAAAGTCTGCCCGGATATAAGATCCAAAAATTGGCGCCCCATGGCAAAATGGCCTACCTGCTCACCAAGCAAGAGGGCAACTACTCCATGGCGATGGTGATTGTCGAGTGGCTCGCGTTTTTCTTGCTCCTTGGCGCCTTGACCCTCTATCTGGGCACTCGGGCCAAGAGTAGCAATATCATCTATCAAGCGGTGGCCTTCGCAGTGGCACTTATCGTGTTGCGTGTGGTGGTCAACTACTCCGACTTCCCGCAGGGAGCCACCCTCACTTGGAGCTCGATCGGTTCGATGATGGTCACTTTCGCCATGTTGCTCCTCTATGTTTGCTATCTGTATGCGGTGCGCTTTCAGTTTGCACGGCAATTTGCACGACAAAAACCATACAAACGATGGGTTGTCTATATTATTTTTGCCTTTTTCCTCTATGGTAATATGGTGTTTTTCCATAACGCGATGCTCACCATCATAGACCATTCGCAGATAATGAGCGAAATTTTCGATGTTTTCTCGCTTTCGCTCGATGGCATCAAATTTTATTTGCTTTGCTCTATTTTGGCCTGCTACGTGGTCATTTGTACAATGATCTTTCGATGGCTTTTTGCACACCAAAATATTGTATGGCGTGCGGTGATCAATGGCGCTATTGCCATAACGCTTATCTATCTGTACAGCACATCGTTGAGCGTCGTCGACTTTATCTTGCTAGGCTCCATTATGGCTATCTGCGGCCTTGGCCTGATGAGTAAAAAAGTTACAACGAGCCAAGTTTTTCTGGCCGTTATCGTCGTGCTGAGCATCTACGTGTCGCTTGTGGCGTCGATTCGCTCTTCGCAAATCAAAGAATACGACGCGATAAGGTACGCACGCCTGCTGAGCCACAACAACTTACCCGCCAAGGTGCAATACCCGGACATGACGTGCTCGGTGATCTCGCCTCTTGGGGTGACGATCGTCCAAGGGCCTGCTCTGGATTTGGGTGAACTATTGGCGCTGGCCTCCAAAACCACGCGCGGCACAATGTATGGATCGGAGTACATACACATGATCGAACCCATCAAAGGCAACCGCTTGGCCGTTGTGAGCTACCCCATCGCCACGTGGTTCGATGTTTGTTCGCTCATTTGCTATCTCTTTCTGTGGTTGTATATCGTTTCGGGTACAACACTCTATCTGCTCGGTGGCGACCCATTCGCCATGCGTAGCAACAAAAGCTTGGTCTATCGGATCGAAGTTATTGTGGTGGGGGTGGTTCTCTTCTCGATGCTTATTGTGGCAGGGGTGGTCTACAAATATTCCGAATCCAATTACCAGATCCAAACACGCGAATTGTTGGGCAGCATATCTACGCGATTGATGGAGAGCTTTGAACGGTATGCACGCGACAACGTTGTCTATGATTCGCCCGAGGAGTTAACACAAATGGCCGACTCGGTGATCATCGATTGGTATACCGATCGCGGCAATGCCTTCAACGCCCGTGTGACACTCTACAACTTGAAGGGCCAGAAAATCGGCGGCAATGATGCTCCCAATTCACCGTCCAAGCTAGACCACACTGCCTTCAGCAAACTCACCCACCACTCCTTGCCATACTACGATCAATATCAAAACAATATTTCATCGATCTATATGGCCTTTCTTGTTGGGCAAACCAAGGTTGGCTATTTTGAACTCAAAGCCCGAAAAGCGAATAGCTCCTATAAACAATATTGGTTGCTCAGTAATATTCTTGATGTGTTTGCCATTTTGATTATCGTGTCGCTCCTGCTCTCCATTGTGCTCTACTCTTTGGTGGCTACGCCTTTGAGGATTTTGACCGATAGTTTGGGCGATATCGGTAAGTTACACAAAATCCCAATTTCGTCACAAGCGAAAATGAACGACGAGGTGGGGCGTCTGATCTTGCAATACAACCGCATGATCGACTACCTGGAAGATAGCTATATCGCTTTGGCGCGTTCGGAGCGCGAGGGTGCTTGGCGCGAAATGGCGCGAGGGGTGGCCCACGAGATCAAAAATCCATTGACGCCAATGAAGCTCAAAATCCAGATGCTCTTGCGCGCTCGCCAAGAGCATAGCCCACAAGCGGAGAAGCAACTCGACTCAACGCTCAAAGTGTTGATCGAACAGATCGATGTGCTGAGTCAGATTGCGTCCGACTTTTCGGATCTTGCGCATTTGGATCAAGGCACTCTCACTAAGCTCGCTTTGAATGGCATAGTGAACAACATAGTCACGCTCTATGACAATAACACCAAGGATTTGCATATTGTTTTCCACGACCAGAGTTCGGGTACTCTTTTTGTGATGGCGTCTTACGTACCTTTGTCGCGTTTGTTGATCAATGTTTTGCAGAACGCCACGCAAGCGCTTCTTAGTTCGGGTTTCGAGTCGAACTTCATCGAGGTTATTTTGCGCAACAATGGTCAGCAAGCGATGATAGACATTGCGGACGATGGTCCGGGCATTGCTCCCGAGTTGTTGGATCGTATTTTCGAGTTAAACTTCACCACTCGCACTAATGGTTCGGGTTTAGGTTTATCGATGTGTCGTCAGATCACCGAGAGTTTTTCGGGTTCGATCAGTGTGCGTAACAAGGAGACTCACGGTGCGGTTTTCACTATCACGTTGCCTCTTGTTGCTGATGACCGGTTGAGTTGTGTGGTGCTTAATAAGAGTTGATATTTGCTGCGAGTCAGAGCAAGTTCAGAAAAGCGAAGTATTCAAGAGCAGTTAAGAAAAACGCAGTTTTTCACAAAAAGTTTTGGGTGACTTTTTCAAAAGTCACGATTCTACACGGCGCCG
>JAVWYC010000091.1:0-7309 GCA_036661755.1 Mucinivorans sp.
CCAAACCCTCGCTGGGGATTGAATGCGATTTTAGGCATTGAAATGTGGGCAACCGCGGACGACCCTAGCTGTACAGCAAACGCAAACCGCTCGCCGCGCAACCGCTAGATGCTGGACAAAAGCAAACCGCTCGGTGCCAGCGGCGCAAAGAGCAAATCGCCGTGCCGGCGCCGTGCCGAATCGTGACTTTTGAAAAAGTCACCCAAAACTTTTCTTGAAAAACTGCGTTTTTCTTAACCAGCTCTTGAAAACTTTGTTTTTTCTTAACTGGTTCTTGAAAACTTCGTTTTTCTGAATCGGCTCTTGAAATTTTTGTTTTTCTTAACCAGCTCTCGAGAACTTCGCTTTTCTTAACCAACTCCTGAAATCTTCGCTCTCCACAACCAACACTATCACAACATAAACCCCAAACCCGCAACCTCAATACGAAAATAAATCCCCAGAGAAAGTCCTACTCGTTTGAATGCTCAATTATTTTTTTTATCTTTGTCGATTGATGGCACGTGCCCACGAAAATATATATCTAAAACCGATATAACAGATGAAAATTGCAGGTAGTCCCAAAGCCTTTTTGAGCAACGAAGCAAAACAATTACTAAACCTCTACAGCTCACTGGGCGAAAGAGCCGAAATCTTCTTGCCTCGTCACATTTTTGATAATCTGACCTCCTTCGTGGCGCTCTGCATGGACGAACCCAACGACCCTGCACGACAAAGCGCAGAGATCAATCGCTATCTGCTTAAATTCCGCGAAGATATCCCCGGCTACCAAGACGTAGCCCTGATGCTCGTGCCTCACAACAACAGCAAAGCCTTTGAACTGAGCGCCAAACGTGGCGACTTTGTGAAGAAAATCGACCGCCTGCTCGACACCGATGGCGTGAGCAGCGAACTCAAAACATTGCTGGCCAATATTCGTGATTCACACGACCTGTCGGTAGGCACACCGCCCGTCAACAGTCGCGGCATTGAATTTATGTCGGAACTGCAAGTGGGAGGGCATATTCGTGACCTCCGGAAATATCGTGATGTGATTGGGGTGACCGGCGATATTAACGAGGCTCATTGGAACTATTTGATGGATACATTGGAACAAATGATCTGTCAATCAACACACTACACAACCAATGCCGAAAAGACCGATTTTTTGAATCGTACGCGCTGGACAGTCAATTTCAAGGGGTTGAACGGCATGATTCGCACCGTGGTGTCGGGCAATGCCGACAAGGCGGTTGAGTTGCTTTGTGGTGATGTATTCAGTTCAGCTTCGGTGCGCGTGCTCAACAGTCCCGAGCCTCGCGAATTATATGAGCAAATGACGGCCGACACGACGAGTATTTTTGTGGTTAAGGTGCCGCACGCGCGCATCAATCACTACACGGGCGAAAAATGGTTTGCCTTGCTCACTCGTTTGGTGATGGTCGATGACTCAAAGGAGTCGCGCTCGTCGAACACTTCGCTCGTTTTCTGTTTCCACAACGGCATCATCAACACCCTCAATAAGGTACACACCAAAAAGCTTGGTTCGCCGGCCAGCACTCAGCTTAATTTACGCCTAATATTAGAGAATGTTAACGCCGACTATTTGACTGAATTTCGGGTGAAAATCGAGGCCCAAATTGCGCTCTACAAGACAGAACTCGAAAAGATGCTGAGCGAACAAACTGGCAGTTTAGACGACCTAGAAAAGCGCATAACACTCTTTAAGCTAGACTCTTTCTCGCGCCAAGTGGTGCAAGATAAATATTCGCTCGAAAAGCTGCGTGATTTTATTTTCTTCCTCGAAAATTGTCATCGTCCCGAAACAAAAGAGGTGCAAACCCAAGAGTTGATCGACGAATTTGAGGGACGCATGAGTAAATATTTCTATGGTGGCAATCCGCATATCGGGATCGTCACTATTCTTGAAGGTGGTGGGCGCAACCAGATTCGCACTTTTGGCAACTATTTGCGTGAAAAGCCGTTCAGCAATCTCTCGCAAAAAATCCGCTATTCGTGTTCCTTGATACTCGATATTATCCCGAGTTGCTATGAGCGGACGTTGAAAAATCATTTTCACAAAAATTTCGGGATCAATCTTTTTCTAGAAAAGTATCAAGAATACTTGCGCAAGACCACGCGTGAGGCCGACAACAAGGGGCGTTTCGAGAAGTTTTTGATCGACCTTGGCATTCGCGATAAATATTTCGCCTTGGCCGACGATGATAAAGATATAGTGAAGAATTTTTTGTCGTCGCTTGGCAATATAGACCAAACTTCGATCGCCGATGCGGTGCAGATGATTATTCGCGACTTGCTTTTCAACCCTGCGGGTCGTCCCAAACCATACATTATATATAATGAGTTGCAGGCATGGGAATACAAAGACCTCTTGCCGGACGACTGTTTTGACATCAACCCTTTCGACACTGAGCTGGAAAATCAGGCCGACGGACGGCCGGCCTTCGATCGTCTGCTGAATCGATTGTTGATGATCAAACAAACGCTCTCGCTCTTTGACGATAGCGGTTCGTTGTGGGATTTATTCTGTGATAACACAACAATTGTGGTGAACGACCCCAACAATCCGACCGGATATTCAGAATACAATTCTGAATCGATGAATTGTTTGTTGAAATTTCTGAACACCACCAAGATCACCCTCTTTTTGGACGAAGCGTATGCCGAATCGGTGAAAATCGAGGATCGTCAGATGCCTAAGTGGCGCACAATTTCGCGCTACATTATGAATAACATCACAGCTCAGAGCCGCATTCGCGCCATCTCTTCGCTGTCGACCACCAAGAACATAGCCGCCACGGGCGAAAGGCTCGGCGCGATTGCCACAACGCCAATGGCTGCCGGCTTTGCGGACTATGCGCGCAGTTGCAACACGGCTTGCCATGGTAACAATAATTCGCTTTTGATGCTCAATAATTCGCTCGAAACGGCGCAAGTTGCAAAAAATATAAAAGATCAAATCGAAGCCGAATTGCCCAAAAACGCTTCGCGAAGCAAGATCAAGCTCTCGATCATTAAATTCATCAAAGCACAAATCGAAAATACTGTCGCTTATAACCTTAACACACAAGTAAACAAACAGTTGCATCGCACGGCCGGATTTGAAGGTTCGCCACTCTATCTGTTTTTGCTTGGCGAATTGCTTTCGCTCGACAAGCTCGATGTATTGGGCTTGCCCGATGATTTTAAGTACAACGACGAGCCGTTTTTTAGCTACTATCAGACAAAACTGGTAGAGAACCTCAACAGTTTCCGAGTCAACAAAAACTTCCGCAACGAATCGCTCGTGCGCCTAAAGATGGCCAAAGAGATTGCCGCACGACAAATCGAACACCACGCCGTGCAAAATGTGATCGAGGCGATTGATTCCGATGGTTCATATCTGTTTAACTTCCGCATTGTCGACCAACCGGCCTACAACGATATGTTGCTGTTCTGTGGCGCTTTGGCCGCTCATCGTGGCATTGCCACAGTGCCCTACCCAACGGGTTTGATCCGCTTTTCGTTGGGCGGTTATGTGCAATCGGGCAAAGATGGGCTCAAAGTGTTGGGTGCCGAATTGGAGGACGCTTTTTCGATTTTCATTAAATATTGGCTTCAATTTGCAGCTCTACGTGGGGCGAAAGAGAACAAAACGATAGAGAGCGTCTCGCTGCTGGATCGTATGTTTACGCCGGCCAAGGAGCGCGACTTTATCGATGCCGTGATTGCCGATTATGCGTTGTCGGCCGTTTACAAGAAAGCCAAGACGCCATCTTTGCAAATTAGCGACGTGCGCTCGCTCTATCACGCCTCGCCCGAAAAGAGCGGCGTGACAATCACCACGATCGGTCGCTCGGCCAATTCGGTCTTTGAGCTACACGGTGATATTATCGGTTCTTGCGCCACGGTGGTGGATTTTGTGCGTAGTGCAGCCTTCACCAAGATATACGAAAACCTTTTGGCTCAGGTCTATAAACGAATCCCTCAACTGGTGGATTTGGACTTCAATACCGTTAGCTCGAAATACTCCAAAGCTGTGATTTTGAAGTATATAACTAACAAAAAAACATTCCAGCCCAACCATCACGTCTTGGACAATCCCGAGGAGAAGAACACCATGCGCGAGGTGTTGATCGAGATGGAGGCCTTGCTTTTTTCGGACAGCAAGATGAAGATCTTGGCCATCAACGCCACGGGCGACACGGCGCTCGACAAGGCAAAGATGGAGGGGATCAATGCTATTTTGAAGAAATATATTCGCGAAATTTTGTTGCACTTCAACCTGCCTTTCGAGAAAGAGAGCCTCGAACCTTCGCGTGCCGAAATTATCCGCGTGGCAGGCCAATGTTTCCAAGAGACAACGGGCATTCAGCTCACCGAGTTGAACCTACAAATATGGATCGATGAATTTATCGGTTCGCTGCGCGAGATGCCGGAATTTCGTCAGCTCAAACTATCGAATCTGGCCGTTGGCTACATTATGGACGCCATCGCGCGTGGGGTGAATGCCAACGCTCAGGTGACAGACAAAATCCTCTACCTCTATCTACTCAACAACGACAATTCGTTCAACCACATGGTGTGCGAAAAGTTGAAATTCTTTGGCGAGATGATCGAACGCTCGTCGGATACCGAAATGAGGATGCTCACCGAAGAGATCATAGAAGATATGATCCCCACACAGTTGCAAGATATATCGAACTATATTATGCGTAAACGTCAGATCAAAATCGCCGAAAGCGAAATCTATGACGTGGCACGACGCGTGGTGCGCTTCTATATCTCGATGATCAAACGCACCAAAGGGACAGACTACTATAATCGTTATGCACACACCTTGGTGCGATTGGTGGAAACGATGTTCCGTCGCCAAAATAGTTCGCTCAACGAAATGATTCAACACGGAGTGTCGATCTACAAAGGCTTTGAAATGGAAGATCAAGCGCTCAATACATACGAAAATGGCAAAATAGCATGGATCAATACCTTGATGCAAAAATGTGGCGTCATTTCGTCGGAACAACCAGTGCAAGAACATACTCGGATCAAAACTGACGCCAAAAAACGCGAATATCCATTCCACAAGATCGATCGCTCGACACCTATCCACTCTCGTGCGGTGAGCGATGATTATGTGTGCAACATAGACCCTCGGCCTTGGCAAGGCTTCTTCGACGAACGTTTGGCGCGTTTTGTGGCCAATATGGACTCAGACGATTATCGTTGCAAGGTGGTCAAACACGGCATTGTCAAAGAACTGGTGATCTTCCAAAAGGGATACATGAAATATCTGACAGACGATTATCGATTGAATTATCAACAATATATTTCGCTCCACGATATTCAAAATTTCGTGCCCGATGTGATTAGTATTCTCGGCGCACCAGAAAAATTGATCTCCTTTCCGCAAATCGGCTTCTTCGATATCAAGGGCCCACGAGGGAATATCAAAACAATCGTCACGCCGCTCAAATCAGAAGCCGACTACTATGGCGATGTCAAAAAACCTCGCCTTACCATTATCAACGAAAAAGTGAAAGAAATTGGCGGTATTCCACGCCACGGATCGCTCTTCTTGATCGAGGAAAATGATGGTGCGGTCTTTGTGGTGGAAATTACGGGCGATAGCGGCGTTGGTAAAAGCGAAATGATAGCCGCCTTTATACTCAAATGGCTCAAAAATAACCTCGAAGGCATTCGCTCGGTCAAAATGATTGCGGGCGATATGTTCCACGAATTTCAAGATGTCGACGGTAATCTTTATGGCATAGGCACCGAAGTGGGCGACTTTTCGCGCACCACGGACTTCGACCCCGACTATATTAAATACTATAAATATTTGTTTGAAAGTTCAGCCGACTCCAATGCCGACGACCTCAATCAACGATCAACGGTGAGCGGCATGTGCGACATTACAATGCCATATAAGATCGATATTATGCTCTCGGCCGGTAATTATTCAAAGAAAGAGGGCGGAATCACAAGGGTCGATAATCCGGAAAATTTCTTGCTCTATATCGATGCCCACGGCGAACGTAAAGAAAAAGCGACCTCGCAAGATGGACCGAACTTCTTCCGCACGCTCAAACGCTATACGGCCGATCGGCAGATTGTCGACACAATAGCTCGACACGGCAACTACTTAGACGATATTCTCGACTGGGAATATGTGCCGCTCGACAAAGCCTATTACTTGTGCTCGTCGTTCAAAATGCTAGACAAAATAGACCTGGTGCAGGTTGTTAACATGATCTTTGTGGGTAAGAAAATCGGTGGTCAAGTGATCGAAACAGTGACCTTCGATGTGATCAAAAACAGATTCCTGGCACATTGCGCCTCGGGCGAGAGCCATTTGATTGATCGTGTGGTGTTTAGCTCGATCTTCGACTCGGTGGCATCAACACCGGGAGGGCAACCTTTTATCGACGAAGACAATCAATTCCACACCGTGCAAAACCTAATCGAATGTTTGCGTGGAGGTAAGGACGGTCGCTCGGGAGCACGCCACATTCAGTGTGGTGTGATTTCTACCGAAATAGGCAAAAAAGGTCGCGAAATCACCGGCCCTCAAAAAGCCGCCGCCGCGCTCAAACAGCTGATCCAAGAGGTCAGAGTATGCCGACCTGAAATCAACGAAGGCAAGGTGAAAGTCAAAAGATTGTTGAACGAAAAATACAATCATATCTTCGGTGGTGAGATGACTAGCAGCGAAATTTGGCGCTACAACTTCTATCTCTATCAACTCGAAGCCATGCGCAAAGCCGATATTCGCCGCATGGACAACAAGAGCAAAAAGGTGGATGTCACTAACCTAGTGGACTTTACGCCAGTGGATCGCAAACATGAATTTTCGCCGCTACTGGTCACTCCAAACCTAAATATTGAGTTGAGTAGTTTCTCCGAAACTTTCGAGGAGCTAATGTCGCTACCCAATTACTCGGACTTTGCGGCCGAGTTCGCCTCGCGCATTGGCCAACTCTATGTGGCCGATGGTTATAGCCAAGAGACGAATATCAACAATATGATCGTGCAATTGCTGCTGATGGAAAATTACATTTCAACAGAAGATATTGCATCGGGTTCGGTGATTGAGAAGGTGAACCGCGAAACTATTGCAGCGGCCAAATACGCTGTTGCGCAGTTTTTGGAGCACAAGACCGCCAAGGCGGAGGCCACCGAGGCGGATTCGGCGCCCACCAAAGCACGTAAGAAGTAACTTTTGATTGCCCGCATAGTTCGTTGCAAAGGCTTGCTTTTTAGTTTGCTCTAGCTTTTTAGTTTGTACTATCTTTTTAGTTTGTACTATCCCGGGGGTGTTGTGCACCCC
>JAVWYC010000092.1:0-7251 GCA_036661755.1 Mucinivorans sp.
GACGATTACCTTTAGGCATTGAAATGTGGGCAACCGCGGACGACCCTAGCTGTGCAGCTAAGGCAAACCGCTCAGCGCGCAACCGCTAGATGCCGGATAAAAGCAAACCGCTCGGTGCCAGCGGCGCGCGCGACAAATAGCCGTGCAGGCGCCGTGTAGAATCGTGACTTTTGAAAAAGTCACCCAAAACTTTTCTTGAAAAACTTCGTTTTTCTTAACTGGTTTTTGAAAGCTGCGTTTTTCTTAACCGGCTCTGGAAAACTTCGTTTTTCTTAGCCGCGCCATTTGAGGCCACAAACCTCAAACCCGAGACCCCACACAACTCGACAAATAATACAACGTATATGCATTCTCAGGAACAAACAACAACGAAGAAACTGCACACAACTCCTCACAACTCACTCCATGATGACGCGCTATCTGATCATTAATCAACGAAGCTGAACCCAAAAATTCATAATACGCCAAATTCATTGCCTTGTTCATAGAATTGATCGAAGTGAACATCTCATTAGACAAAGCCTTGTTGCGCACCTTCTCAATCTCATACTGACTCACAAGAGTAGTGGAAATCTCACGCAACTCACTCCACAAAGCCTGCTCGGCCTGCTCGACAGACACCCCTCCCATAACCTTGCCCATCACCACAAAAAGACCAGGCCCCTCATCACCCGAAATATAAGCATTGACACTCGAAAAAAGAGGCCTCTGCTTGACCAATCGCTGCACCAAACGTCCCGAAACCCCCTCGCTCAATATGTCCGACACCACATCGAGCGCCGTCACCTGAGCGGAAAGCCGACCCTCGGTACCAAAACAAATGTAAATCACCGAACTCGGCACATCGCGCTCCACCTCCAAAGACGAACACTTGGCCATCGGCGGAAAAACCGGCGGCAAAGGTTGCAAAATAGTGTTCTTGATCGGGGCAAACCACTGCTCGGCACTTGCCATAATTTCGTCGGTAGCCAACGGCGCAGCAATGCTGAGCACGGCGTTGCGAGGTTGATAGAACTGATCGTAGAACTTGCTGACCGCCTCCATTGTGATGGCGTCAATGTGCGACTTGCGCCGCCCGATCGTAGGCCACGAATAAGGGTGCCCCGCGCCATAGCACAAAGGGCGCAGTATGCTCCACAGATCGCCATACGGCTCGTTTTCGTAGCGTTCGGCATACTCTTGTTTCACCACTTTGCGTTGTATTTCCAGCCCTTGGGTGGTGAGTTTCAGATCGCGCATGCGATCGCTTTCCACCCAAAGAGCGGTTGCCAGATTGCCGGCCGGCAGTGTGATATAGTAATTCGTATAGTCGTTGTTGGTGAAGGCGTTGTTTTCGCCGCCAGCCATTTGCAGCGGTGTATCGAAGTCCTCCACATTAGCGCTGCCGCCAAACATGAGGTGCTCCACCAGGTGCGCAAGGCCTGTCATGCGTGGATTTTCGTTGCGCGCGCCCACTTTATAGAGCACATTGACCGATGCCATCGGAGTCGCCATGTCGGTATGGGCAATCACCGTGAGGCCGTTGCTGAGTTTTTTCTTGCTAAATTCGATCATAATTACTAAGTGCTAAGAATCTGTTTTCGTGGTGGACAGTATTATCAATCAAAAAAGAGCCACAAGTTAATTTCGATTACACCAAATTAACTTATAACTCTTTCTTTAGGAGGAGTGATTTTCTGAAAATCATTTTTAGTCGTTGAACTTCGGATCCCAAAATAGTCGTTTGCGGGGGTGGGAGGCCCTGTCTTTCTGAGACAAACTTCGCCCTCGTCAGAATCTAATTCTTAGCCCCCTCCCCTTGCTTAATTCACATTGTAGCCGCTCCGAGACTCGAACTCGAATCTGAAGTTTAGGAAACTTCCGTTCTATCCCTTGAACTAAGCAGCCATCAAAAAAAAATGAGATCAAAGAACTTTGCTCGGCTACTTGGCTTCTAAAGCCTCCGAGCCACTAAGCTACTTCGGAACTTTGTGCCGCGAGACACTTAACTTAAAAATGCTCTAATTCTTATTCATCGTAGCCCCATCGTAGGCCCACTTGACGTATATTGCGCCCCAAGTGTAACCGCCGCCAAAAGAAGCGAGGATCAGATTGTCGCCTTTTTTCAATCGTTGTTCATAGTCCCACAAACAAAGCGGGATAGTGGCTGCCGTTGTATTGCCGTATTTGTCGATATTGATCATACATTTGTCGCGATCGATCCCCATGCGATTGGCCACGGCGTCGATGATACGCATATTGGCTTGGTGAGGAACCAAGTACCGAACATCGTCAGAGGATAGGTTGTTGGTCTCCATAATTTCGGCAGCCACATCGGCCATGTGCGACACTGCGGCTTTGAAAACCGTAGGCCCATCTTGGTGAATAAAATGCCAGCCATTTTCTATCGTTTCGGCCGAAGGCGGGAAAGCCGATCCACCACCTTTCATATACAAGTGAACCGCGCCACCACCGTCGGAGTGAAGCGACGCATCAAGAATACCGTAACCGTCGGTGTTTGGTTCGAGCAAAACTGCCGCCGCCGCATCACCAAAAAGAGGACACGTTGTGCGATCGGTGTAGTCGGTGATCGACGACATTTTGTCGGCGCCAACGACTATGACTTTGGTTTGCGAACCGGTCTCGATGAATTTCGATGCCGTGTTGAGCGCAAAAAGAAAACCGCTACAAGCGGCCGACACGTCGAAACAATAAGCATTTTTGCAACCAGCGTGGTGAGCAATCAAATTGGCGGTCGACGGGAAGTGCATATCGGCGGTCACCGTGGCGCAGATCACAAGACCGATTTCGTCGGGATTGACGCCCGTTTTTTCGAGCAAATCCTTCACAGCACGAATCCCCATATATGAGGTGCCTTTGCCCTCGCCTTTGAGTATGTGTCGAGTCTTGATGCCAATACGAGTCATAATCCACTCGTCGGTGGTGTCTACCATGCGCGACAACTCTTCGTTGTCTAGAATGTAGTCAGGCAAATATGCCCCAACACCTGTAATTGCTGCTGCTATTTTCATATGTTTTTTTATACTATATTAAAATTAGGCGCCAAAAGCGGCTTTGAATTTAGTAACTAAATCGGCGGCAATGGTTTTTTGCGTGGCCAAAATCATGTTGCAAATAGCCATGGCGCTCGATGCACCGTGACCGATAATAACTGTCGAATTGATGCCTAGCACCGGTGTGCCTCCAATTGTTTCGTAGTTCATGCTATTGATGTAGGGCAGGTCGACCCCCTCGGGGTGCAAAGTGTCATAGAGGCTTTCGAGCAATTTGATGAGCACATTGCCCACAAAGCCGTCGCACACGATCACATCGGCCACCGTTGCGTCGAGAATGTGTTTGCCTTCGACATTGCCCACAAAGTTAATTGCGCTGCACGCTTTGAGTAGCGGAAAGGTGGATTTACTCACCAAATTACCCTTGGTATCTTCGCTGCCTATGTTGAGTAGTGCCACCCGAGGGTTGTTGATCCCACACACTTGGCTGGCATAGATGGAGCCCATCACCCCATATTGTGCCAAAACTTCCGGTTTGCAATCCGAATTAAGCCCCACATCGAGCAGCGTTACCGGAGTGCCGGCCGTGCTGGTGAAATGAGTGGCAATCGTAGGGCGTGCAACACCTGTGATTGCTTTGATAAGGAACATCGAACCCACCATCATCGCCCCTGTCGAGCCTGCCGAAGCAAAGCCATCGATACGTCCGGAGCTCAAATGCGAAAAACCAACCGTGATGCTCGAATCCGTTTTTGATTGGAATGCCTGAGCCGGGTGGTCACTCATTGTGATCACTTGGGTGGTAGGGACTATTTCGATCGGGCAATTCGGGGGCAGCAATCCTTCGATTTGCTCCTTGTTGCCAAAAAGAACAATCTTGGAGTGGGCATCCAACAATTCTAACGCTTGGAGCGCACCCTCCACTACTACTTCGGGAGCGAAATCACCCCCCATTGCATCAATTCCTATCCTCATAATTTTCGATTTTTAGGGAATTTCTATAGCTTTTAGATCTACTAATATCCAAAAAGATCTACTATCATCAAAAAAAAGAAGATCTAAAAAAATATCCCGACCATATGACTCTAAACCATACGACCGACTAGAACAAGTGTAACTTATTCATAACCCGGAAAGCATTGTCAACCACAAATAAATCGCTTTCTTTGTGGCCGGAGTGTGGCCTACGGCATGGTAACGCCCGGGGCCACAGCAAGTTACGCCTTAACCTCGATCACTTGTTTGCCACGATAAAAGCCACATTCAGGGCATACGTGGTGAAAAAGAGTAGCTGCACCGCAATTGCTGCAAGTGGCAAGTGTTGGCGCTACTGCTTTGTAGTGAGTACGGCGTTTGTCGCGACGAGTTGAACTAATTTTGTGTTTCGGATGTGCCATTGTCTTGTGTTTTGAACTTTTGAGATTTTGCTGTCGATCCTAGCGCCAAAAGGCGTAAAAATCAACCCAAAAAACCTCATAATTCGGAATTAATATATTTGATTACTTCTTTATTACAATCTTCACGTTTGGCGTGCACGCGCGCCACGGGCAAGCTCAGTATTATACTTTCATAGAGCCATTGGCTCAAATCCAAATGCGCGGCCGCGGGATCGAGCCAAATAATGTCGTCCAAGTCGTCTTGCCCTACATCTTTGGTGCTCGCCTCTTTGGCGCTTGGGGCCGAGCTAAGTTTAACCACCACATGCCCGCTGAAATTGATCGGCTGACGATAAATATCGGTACAACGATCGCATTCGAGCTCCACACTACCTATAATAGTAACGTCTAACTCCATGAAATTAGCATGCCGAAGCAGGCCGATTTCGATTTTCCCCTCGCCATTTTCGATCCCACCCTCGGGCCACGGAGCAAATATATCGTTCAAAATGTCGAACGAAAAGTGATGCTCGCCTAAGCTAAGTCCTTGGTAATCTATACAGTAGTTGGTCTTCATTCTCTCTGTCCGGGGGTCGAGTTAGCTCGCAAAGGTAATATATTTTTGCATATTTCCCAAACTTTGACCTTCGCGACAAATAAATAAAAGATATATTATAGTTTTTTGTGTTAATTTAATAACAAAGATATTAAAAATATTAAAAAAAACGTTATCTTTGATGCCACAAAACAAGAAAGAAATGAATACACCAACAAACTTAAAGTACTCGAAAGATCACGAATGGGTCCGCGTAGAGGGCGCCGAGGCGTATATCGGCATTACAGATTTTGCACAAAGTCAACTTGGCGACATCGTCTTTGTGGACGTGACAACAGAGGGCGAAACGCTCGAAGCAGACCAAGTCTTCGGCACAATCGAAGCGGTGAAAACTGTCTCGGATGCCTTTATGCCGATCGGGGGACAAGTGATTGCTTTCAACGAAGCGCTCAACGACGCCCCGGAAACAGTCAACAAAGATCCTTATGGCGAAGGCTGGATGATCCGCATCAAAATCACCGATCCCGCACAATTGGACTCCTTGATGGACGCAGCAGCATACGCCGCCTCTATTGCGTAAGTAGCTAATCCCCTAGCGCGCGGGCGCAGGGGCATAATCCCTATGCCCCAAAAATTGAATAAAATACAATCAATTAAATAGAAAATAAAAAGATGAAAGTAACAGTTGTAGGCGCTGGAAACGTAGGCGCAACATGTGCCAATGTGTTGGCCACACGTGAGATTTGTTCAGAACTAGTCCTATTGGACATCAAAGAAGGTGTGTCGGAAGGTAAAATGCTTGACATTTTCCAAACAGCTACCTTGATGGATTTTGACACCAAACTGACCGGTGTTACTAACGATTACAAAGCAACCGCGGATTCAGACGTCGTGGTGATCACTTCGGGGATCCCTCGCAAACCGGGCATGACTCGCGAAGAGCTGATCGGCACCAACGCCAGTATCGTGAAAAACGTGGCTACCGAAATTTTGAAATATTCGCCAAAAGCAATTATCCTTATCGTGAGCAACCCTATGGATACAATGACTTACTTGGCATTGAAGGCAACAGGTGTGGCCAAAAACCAAATCTTCGGCATGGGCGGTACGCTCGACAGCGCACGCTTCAAATGCTATTTGGCCAAAGCGCTGAACGTTAATATCAACGATTTGGACGGCATGGTGATCGGCGGACACGGCGACACAACGATGATTCCGCTCGTATCGAAAGCTTCATACAAAGGTATTCCGGTGACTAAAATCGCCAAGGATAGCGCGGTGCTCGAACAAGTAGCTGCCGACACTATGGTTGGCGGAGCGACGCTCACCAAACTACTGGGTACTTCGGCTTGGTATGCTCCGGGAGCTGCTGCTGCTTTTGTCGTTGAATCGATCATTCGCGATCAAAAGAAAGTTATCCCTTCATGCTGCTACCTCGATGGCGAATATGGCCAAAAAGACATCTGCATCGGAGTGCCGGCTGTGATTGGTCGTAACGGTGTTGAGCAAATTTTGGAAATCGACCTTACGGCCGACGAAAAAGCTGCTTTTGAAAAATCGGCTACCGCTGTTCGCACCACTAACGCAGTCTTGAAAGAGATCAAAGCTCTCTAAGGCATGTTCTCAGGAATAGTACAGGCTGTCGCCCGCGTGGAGCAAATCCGCGCCGAAGGCGGCAGTCTTCATTTTACGTTGAAGTGCCCTTTCACTTCGCAGTTGCATATAGACCAAAGTTTGGCGCACAATGGCGTGTGTTTGACGGTGGTCGATATTGTGGGCGAGTGTTACACGGTGACAGCTATTGCCGAGACTTTGGATCGTTCTAATCTGGGCTTGCTTGCCAGCGGTGACTTGGTGAACGTCGAGCGGTCGATGACTCTTGGCGGCATGTTGGATGGCCATATTGTGCAGGGTCATGTGGACACGACGGCTCAGTGTACGGCGGTGAGTGAGGATCAAGGTTCGTGGCGTTATGATTTTCGGTATGCCACTACGGCTGATCTTCGGGCGGCTGGTTATGTGACGGTAGAGAAGGGGTCGGTCACTGTGAACGGGGTCAGTTTGACTGTTTGTAATTCCACGGAGGATTCATTTCAGGTGGCCATTATTCCTTATACATATGCGAACACTAATTTTCACACATTTCGAGTGGGGAGTGTTGTGAATATTGAGTTTGATATAATCGGTAAATATTTGGCACGATTGATGGTTCGTTAAGTTTGGGCGTTAGCTCGTGATTTATGACAAACCAGCTAACTAGTTAGCTGGTTTGTTGTTTTGTGGTTTTGTTGCGTGTAATTCCGGGTAGCGCGGCTGAGAAGAGCAA
>JAVWYC010000093.1:0-7204 GCA_036661755.1 Mucinivorans sp.
CAGGCGCCGTGTAGAATCGTGACTTTTGAAAAAGTCACCCAAAACTTTTTGGGAAAAACTTCGTTTTTCTGAACTACTCTCGGAAACTTCGTTTTTCTGAACTACTCTCGGAAACTTCGTTTTTCTTAACTGTTCTTGAAAACTGCGTTTTTCTTAACTGTTCTTGAAAACTGCGCTTTTCTTAACTTGTTCTGAAAATTATTAATCACCCATAAAAACACAAAAAAAGAGGAAACAAACCTAAGTCCGCCCCCCCTTCATCCAAACTAACCGACTACTTAGAAGAACAAATAGTCGAAATCTCACCGAACAAACCATCAACACCCGATGCCAATTCACTCCGCAAAGACGCATAATGCTTACGCACCAAACGAGCATTCTTCTTCTCGGTCGGATGATTAGCGCGCTCAATCAACGAGTTATGAAGCTCGATGGCTTGGTTGATGATTGCTGTCAATTTATCTTCGCTGCCCTGACCCTGAAAATAAAGAGCCAAATAACTGTTTGAAATAACTTCACCCGTTAGGTAGGCTATATCTTTTTTGATTGTCCGTAATTTTGCCATTTTTTATTATTGTTTTGATTAATTCGACAAAGGTAGTAAAAAAATTATGAATTGCGTTGACGCAACACCTCAAATAGCAAGACAGCCGCCGCCGCCGATACGTTGAGCGATTCGATGCTCCCACGAAGAGGAATGTTGACCATCTGGTCACACAATTTCAGCGTGTCGGGCGAAATACCGCGCTCCTCAGAACCCATAATAATGGCGCATGGAGCTGTGAGCGAAGCCTTGAAGAGCGACGTAGAGCCCTTTTCGGTAGCCGCTACAAGCTGAATGTCAGCTAGTTGTATTGTCCGCAGCGCGTTGCGTAGCGAACCGACACGAGCCACCGCAATACGCCCCAAAGCTCCTGCCGACGACTTCATCGCCTCGCCATTGATGGGCGCGCAGTTTTTGGCTCCTATCACAATGGCGTCCACCCCGGCGCACTCGGCCGAACGAGCAATAGCGCCAAAGTTACGCACATCGGTCACCCCGTCGAGCACGAGCAGCAGTTTCGGACTTTTTTCGAGTATCTCGGCAATCTCGGTGTATTCGATCGGCGGCACAACGCCCACCACCCCTTGGTGATTGTTGCGTCGGGTGAGTCTATCGAGCTTCTCGACAGGCACCCACTGCACACTCACCCCACGTTCGATGGCTAGTTCTTCGATTTCGCGGATCGCATCGCCCGCCCCTTTGACTGCTTGGATCATCTCCACTCGGCGCAGATATATTTTTTCGATTGGATCGCCAGCCTCCAACGCCTCGCGCAGGGGGTGAATGCCATAGATTACGTTTTCCGGTGCTTCTTTTTGCTCTTGCGGTTGATCTTTGCCTTGGCGGCGGAAGTCGGGACGTTCGCCGCGTGGCGCGCGAGCAGGGTATGGGCGTTCGTCGCCACGACCCGGACGCGGAGTGTAGGGGCGTCGCTCGCGATCGTCGGCACGTGGTTTGCGCTCGGCGTGTTGTGTTGGGCGAGTGAAGGGGCCACGCGAAGTGGTAGCTTCGGCTTGGGCTTCGGCCTCGGGAGTCCAATCGGTGCGATCGAGTGAGCTGGGTGCTGCCGGTACGGCGTCAGACGGGCGGCGGAAAAAGCTCTTTTTTGTGTTATCCATTGTTTTTGTGTTATACTATTGTGTCGTTTTCTTTTATTCGGCCTTTTTTATTCGGCCTCGGATTCCAAGGTCCATGCTTCGAGTTTTGAGTCTAACTCTTTTTTTGTTGTATCCCATTCGTTGAATAGCTCCACGCTATATTGCCCCGGGTCGGCCAATTTCTTGTCGAGCACCTTGACCGCCGCTTCGAGCTCCTCGATCTGAGCTTCTAACTCTTTGATTTTGAATGCGTTCTTAGGCTTCTTGGGCTTTGGCGCATTGTGCTTTGGAGCCGAGGGCGAGGCAGGAGTGGCCTCTTTTCTTTCGGGGGCAGGGGTGGGAGCCGCGTTTTTGCGTTCTATGTCGCTAATATTTTCGATCTTACGCGCTGTGATAAAGTCGTATATTCCGCCCAGATACTCTTTCACCTTGCCATCGCGAAATTCATAGACCGTATCCACCAAGCCGTCCAGAAATTCACGGTCGTGTGATATGACGATCACTGTGCCGTCGTATTTTTGCAGGGCGAGTTTAAGGATTTCTTTGCTCAACATATCCATGTGGTTGGTCGGTTCGTCGAGCACGAGCAGGTTGTATGGTTCGAGCATCAATCGAGCCATGGCCAGTCGCGAACGTTCGCCGCCGCTGAGCACCTTCACTTTTTTGTCTATATCTTCGCCGCGGAAGAGAAAGGCGCCCAATATGTCGCGTAATTTGGTGCGAATATCGCCCACCGCCACACGATCTAACGTGTCGTAGACCGTAAAATCACCATCCATCAAATCGTCTTGATTTTGAGCAAAATAGCCCACATGGACGTTGTATCCCATTTTGACCTCCCCTTGGGTGGGTGTGATTTCGTGTAGCATCGCGCGCACGAAAGTAGTTTTCCCCTCGCCATTACGCCCCACTAGGGCGATTTTTTGCCCACGTTCTACATTGAAATTCGCCCCCGAAAAGACGTGTTTTGCGCCGAATGAGTGGCCTGCATCTTTGGCCTCCACCACCACTTGACCCGAACGAGGTGCTGGCGGAAAGCGAATATTCATTGCGTGTACGTCTTCTTCTTCGACCTCCAACCGTTCGAGTTTGTCGAGCTGTTTTTGGCGCGATTGCACTTGGTTGGATTTGGTGGGTTTGTATCGAAAGCGTTCGATGAAGTCTTCTGTTTTTTCGATTAATTTTTGTTGATTTTCGTAGGCTGCTTGTTGTTGTGCGCGACGTTCGGCGCGCAGGACTATGTAGTGCGAATAGTTGGTCTTGTAGTCCACCGCGCGCCCCAGTGTGAGCTCGATTGTGCGGTTAGTCACATTGTCCAAAAAAGCCTTGTCGTGCGAAATAAGCACCACCGCCCCCGAAAAATTTTGCAGATAGTTCTCCAACCATTGTATACTTTCAATATCCAGGTGATTGGTTGGCTCGTCGAGCAGAAATAGACTCGGTTTGCGTAGCAAAAGTTTAGCCAGTTCGATACGCATACGCCAACCGCCACTAAAAGCAGAGGTCGCTTTATTGAAATCTTCGCGCCGAAAGCCCAGCCCGAGCAACGTGCGTTCGATCTGCCCCTCGCGTTCGTCGCCGCCGTGAGTGTGATAATATTCCGAGGCTTCGTTGAGCCTGATGAGTAGTTTTTCGTATTCGGCACTCTGGTAATCGGTGCGTTCGGTGACCTGTTGTGTGATTTGAGCCATCTCGTTTTCGAGTGCCACAAACTCCTCGAAAGCTTTGCCGCATTCGCTCACCAAGTCCGTGTCGTCAAAAACGCGCATCGTTTGGGGCAAATAGCCGATCGTGCAGTCGGAGGTCTTGCTCACCCCGCCACGAGTTGGGATTTGCTGACCATTGATGATTTTGAGGATTGTTGATTTTCCCGCCCCATTCTTGCCCACAAGGCCAATTCTTTCGCGCGCATTGATCAAAAACGATACGTCAGTGAACAAATCTGTTCCAGAGAAAGATACCGTTATATTGTCTACAGATAACATACGTAAATTAGGTAATGATTATTGATTTAATAGTTCTTGGATCGTGAGTTGCGGATTTTGGCTGCCGAAAATCGCATTGCCAGCCACCAGACAGTCGGCGCCCGAGGCGAAGAGTTGCTTCGCATTTTCGAGGTTCACCCCGCCATCCACTTGGATAATACCGGTGTAGCCCATCGCTCTGAGCCGCTCGATCTTGCTAAATGTGTGGTGGATAAACTTCTGCCCCCCAAAGCCGGGGTTGACCGACATCAAGAGGATCATATCCACATCGAGGAGCGACTCCTCGACAGCGGTGAGCGAAGTGGCGGGACACAGCGCCACGCCGGCCTTCATGCCCAGAGCCTTGATGGATTGGATTGTGCGGTGAATATGTACCGAGGCCTCGGCATGAAAGGTCAAAAAATCGGCCCCCGCGCGATGGAAGTCGCCCACATAAAGTTCCGGGCGTTGGATCATCAAGTGCACGTCCAGCACTTTTTTTGTAGCGCGGCGCACGGCTTGCACCACCGGCAAACCATAGGAAATGTTGGGCACAAAAACACCGTCCATAATATCTAAGTGGAACCACTCGGCCGCCGAACGATCCACCATAGCACAATCATGCCCCAGATTCAAAAAATCGGCACTAAGGAGCGAGGGAGAAATAATTTTCATCTTCAAAAAAGCGATTATTCGACAAAGATACGCTATTTTTGTCAAATGGATTGCTTGCAAACAATATTAAAAAAATATTGGGGCTATACTTCTTTCCGCGCACAGCAACTTGATATAATCAGGGCAGTGATGGCGCGGCGCGATTGTGTGGCCTTGCTGCCAACAGGCGGTGGCAAATCGCTCACCTATCAATTGCCGGCCTTGGCGCAGGATGGGGTAGCCATTGTCATTACGCCTTTGATCGCCTTGATGCGCGATCAGGTGGAGGCTCTGCGCGCGCGCGGCGTGAAGGCCGTGGCCATCAATTCGGCCATGTCTTTTGCTCAGATCGATATTGCGCTCGACAATTGCGCCTATGGCGATGTGAAGTTGCTCTATATTGCTCCCGAAAGAATAGACACGCTCGTTTTTCGTTCGCGCCTGCGCAAGATGAACGTTTCGCTGGTGGCCATCGACGAGGCGCACTGTATCTCGGAGTGGGGCTACGACTTTCGTCCCTCTTATCTGCGTATCGCTTCGTTGCGCGAACTCTTGCCGGGGGTGCCTTTTTTGGCGCTCACGGCCACAGCCACAACGGTGGTGTTGGATGATATTATTCGCCACACAGCACTCTGTGATCCGTTGATTTTCCGTGCCTCCTTTGCGCGGGCCAACCTTAGCTTTGTGGTGCGCGAGGTAGAGAATAAATATGAACAGATGCTGCGCATCGTAGACAAAGTAGCCGGTTCCGGTATCGTCTATTGCCGCACACGCAAACAGACACAAGAGGTGGCCGATTTCTTGGCCTCGCGTGCCGAATCGGCCACTTTCTATCATGCTGGTTTAGACCCTCGCCTGCGCACCAAGCGCCAAGAGCAGTGGCGTTCGGGCGACGTGCGTATCATAGTGGCCACCAACGCCTTTGGCATGGGTATCGACAAGGCTGACGTGCGTTTTGTGATCCACTTTGCTCCGCCGGCCTCTATCGAGGCCTACTATCAAGAGGCGGGGCGTGCGGGGCGCGATGGGCAACGTGCTTGGGCGGTGATGCTCTACAATGCGGCCGATGAGGTGGCTATTGATCGTCGCTTGGAACTGGAATTTCCTCCCGTAAAAGAGATCAAACGGATATACGACGCGTTGTTTAACTTCTTGCAGATCAGCATTGGCGGGGGCAAAAATGAGATCTATGACTTCGATTTGATGGCCTTTGCCGTCTATTCAAAAACATTTTCGCTCACAGCCTACAATGCGTTGAAAATATTGGAACTTGGGGGATACATGACCCTCACCGACCAAGCGGAACACAAAACACGAATCATGTTTCGTATCCAGCGCGACGATCTCTATCGTTTCCGTGTAGAAAACGCGATGATGGATCGCTTTTTGACTATTTTGTTGCGCAACTACACGGGTTTGTTTAGCGATTTTGTGGCCGTAGACGAAGCTTTCCTAGCCTCGGCCACCGGCTACACCGAGCTCCGTGTGGTGGAATTGCTGCTCACCCTGTCGCGTGCCAAGATCATCAAATACATACCGCGCCGTGTGTCGCCGCTCATTGTTTTCGACCAAGAGCGACTGCCAATTGCCGATGTGTTGATTTCGGCCCCTATCTACGCTCGTCGGCGTGAACAATCGGCACTACGTTCGGCCGCCGTTGTGGCCTACGCCCAAAATCGGACGCTGTGTCGCTCGGTGATCTTGCAAAATTATTTCGACGAACGGCTAGCCACCCCATGCGGCGTGTGCGATGTATGTCTGGCCAAAAAAGCCGCCCAAGATAGCCAGTGCGATTCGCCGCCGGCCAATAGCCCCACGATCCAAGAGCAAGTGATGGAGCTTTTGCGTAGCGCAGTGGAGTATGACTTGCGCTCGATGGTTAGCGCCATTGATGGCCCTGCGAGCGTGGCGCTGCTGGCCTTGCGCGATATGATCGCTCGGGGGCAAATCGAACAACTGGGGAGCGGAGTGTTGAAAATCAAAATACCATGCAAAAACAGTGGCAAAGAGCGAGATTAATCGATCCAAAACAAATCCTTAGGTTTAATAACGTTAAAATACCAAAAAAATGGAAGAAATACTCAAAGTCTTACGTGCCGGTGGCGTGATACTCTATCCGACCGACACCGTGTGGGGGCTGGGTTGCGACGCGACCAATGCCCAAGCGGTGGCCAAAATATTTGCCATCAAACATCGGGCGGAACAAAAAGCGATGATCGTGCTCTTGCCTTCGATCGACAGCATAGCGCGATACATAGACAAAGTGCCGGATGTGGCGTGGGATCTGCTCGAAAATTCGCGAGGCGGCAAGCCCTTGACCCTAATTCTGCCCGGCGGAGCGGGTGTGGCCGAGAATCTTTTGCCACCCGAAAAAACGATGGCCATTCGTGTGCCCGAGCATCGTTTTTGCAACGAATTGTTGCGTAAGTTCAACCGCCCGTTGGTCTCGACCTCGGCCAACATTAGCGGCGAGCCGGCGGCGGTGCACCTAGAAGATGTGTCGATCGAAATTCGCGAGGCTGTCGATCTGGTGGTTGACCCTTCTAACGAAGGTGAGCCGACTTGTTGTCCGTCGTCTATCATTTCGCTTTCGCTTTCGGGTCAGGTCAATATTATTCGGCCATAGCGAGTGTGCCGCGTATATAAAACCGCTCTATCTTTTTGGTTTGCTCTAACTTTTTAGTTTGCTCTATCTCGGCTCTATGTCTTTTCTATCTTTTTAGTTTGTTCTATCCCGGGGGTACACAAACCCCCGGGATAGAACAAACTAAAAAGCTAGAGCAAAAAGATAGTACAAACAAAAAAACCAGAATAGCTTTGCACGCGAGCGAACTGCTCGACGTGCAACCTCTCTCCGTGCAACCGCGCTATCTTGGGGCAGGCGTGCCCCAAACCCTCGCTGACGATTGAATGCGATTTTAGGCATTGAAATGTGGGCAACCGCG
>JAVWYC010000094.1:0-7163 GCA_036661755.1 Mucinivorans sp.
CGGTTTGCGAGGCACGCAAAGCTCGCGCAGCTTGCGCGCAAAAAACCGCTCGCCGTGCAACCGCGCGCACATCAACCTAAAACTCACCAAGAGCCTCCGCAACAGTGAACGTGCTACCTCCAATGAAAATCAAATCACAAACACCAGCCATCGATCGAGCCTGAACAATAGCTCCGCGAATCGTAGGACACACCACCCCACTAAGACCCGCTCCACGTGCCGCCGACGCCAAATCCTCCGCACCAAGAGCACGCTCAATAGACGCCTGAGTGAAAAAATAATGCGCATCACTAGGCAAAAGAGGCAAGATAGAACCCAAATCCTTGTCGGCCACCACCCCGATCACAAAAAATAACTTCTCGTAACTTTGACGCGCCAACTGCGAGGTGACAAACTCCAAGCCAGCCTTGTTATGCCCTGTGTCACAAATCGTTAATGGATCCTTGCACAGAGTTTGCCAACGCCCCGCAACACGCGCCGAAGCAATCCCTTGGGCAATGAATTTTTCATCAACCCCCAGCCGCTGCAAAGCCGCAAGCGCCGTGCGAGAGTTCAATTTCTGATAATCACCCTGCATAGCACTTGGGTAGTGAATCCCTATATTAATAGTGTCGGCAAAAACTATCTCCGAACCACATTGAGCGGCCTTGGCTCTGAAAACCGGCGCCGTCAAAGGGTCGCTCTCGCCAATAACCACTGGGACGTTGGGCTTAATGATACCCGCCTTTTCGGTGGCTATCGCTTGGGGCGTGGAACCCAAAAATTGGGTGTGATCCATCGAAATATTAGTGATCACACTCAGCACTGGCGTTATGATGTTTGTCGAATCGAGCCGCCCGCCCATGCCCACTTCGATGACGGCATAATCGACCTTCATGGCGCGAAAATAGTCGAAGGCAAGGGTCGAGGTTAGCTCAAAAAACGACGGCGCGAGCTCGGGATTGGCCCCTAAGAAAGGTTGCAGCCGAGCCACGAAATCCACCACCGCTTCTTGTGCGATCATCTGCCCGTCGACCACTATCCGCTCGCGAAAATCGACCAAATGGGGCGATGTATAGAGCCCCACCGAATAGCCTGCCTGGCGCAGGGCTTGATAGATCATTTGCGAGGTCGACCCCTTACCATTGGTGCCACCCACATGAATGGAGCGAAAGGCACGGTGCGGAAAGTGGCAAAAAGTGTCCAACGCACAAGAGGTGCCAAGGCCCGGTTTGTAGGCCGCAGCACCAATGCGCGAAAATTGAGGAAGTGATTGATAGAGATAATCGATCGTCTGTTGGTATGTCATATTTTGCGTTTTTGGCGACCTCCAAAGGTCGAGCAAAGGAGCGCAAAATTAATAATTATTTTCCACAAACTCCCAATTAAGTAGCTGCCAAAAGTTGTCTATATATTCAGCCCTACGATTTTGATGATCCAAGTAATAGGCGTGTTCCCATACGTCGATCGTCATCACAGCCCGCAGGCCTTCGGTGGCCGGGTTGCCGGCATTGCCCAGCGGGAGAATCGAGAGGCGATCTTCGTCGTCGGCCACCAACCACACCCAACCAGAGCCAAAAAGGGCGAGCGAAATTTTGGTGAATTGATCTTTGAAATTTTCAAACGATCCAAAATCACGGATTATCGCATCGAGCAAGCGCCCCGAGGGTGCGTGTGTGGCTGTGGGCGAGAGTTCGTTGAAAAAGAAAGTGTGGTTCCACACCTGAGCCGCATTGTTGTAGATTGGGCCCGAGGCGCGAAAAATAATTTGTTCGAGCGGAATCATCTCCTCAAATTCAGTCCCAACGATCAAATTATTGAGGTTATTGACATAGGTGGCCAAGTGTTTTCCGTGGTGATATTCGAGGGTTTTTGTAGCCATCAATGGTTCTAGCGCATCGAGGGCATAGGGCAAAGGAGGGAGTGCAAATTTCATGGCGGTGGTGGTATTTTGTGAATAAGTTGTTAGAACAAAGAATAAAATGACGATCAAAGCACAGATTTTTCTCATTAGTTTTGTATGTTTGTTTACCGGATCGATAAAACTACAACAAACGTGCCAAAAGATTTTGTAACTTTGTAGCCTTTCTGTTGAGAAAATATATGAAAAATTTCATTCTATTTTGTGCCTTGTTTCTCGTCTCTTGTGGCGCGGGCAATCAATCCGCCCCGCAGGCTTCGATGGACACGCTCTATGCGCCACGATATGCGCGCCATTTTGTGGTGCTTCACAGTGGCGATAGTGTGGTGTTGCGTGTGAAAAATCCCTACCAAGGAGCCGCGGGGGTGAGCGTCGATTATTCGCTCGCCAAGGCCGATCGCATAGTGTGTATGTCGAGTTCGCATGCCGCTTTTCTGGACACCTTGGGCGCGGGGGGGCGCGTGGTGGGCGTTAGTGCGCCGCAATATTACAGCTCGCCTAGGTTTGCTCGCTTGCCGGACGTAGGCTACGACAATTCGCTCAACGTGGAGCTTATCGCCTCATTGGGTGCCGATATTATTACGGCCTACGCCTTGACTACCGAAAAAAATCCGATGCTGAGCAAAGCCGAGCTGCTGGGCGTAAGGCCGATTTATGTGGCTGATTATTTGGAAGATACGCCGCTCGCTAGGGCTGAGTGGGTGGTGGCTTTTGGTGCTTTGGTTGGTCGACAAAAAATTGGCGAATCAATTTTCGAGGGGATAGAAAAAAACTACATCGCCTTGCGTGATAGTGTGCAAGGATTGAAGCTCTGCCCACGCAAAGTGATGCTCAATTCGCCATACAAAGGGGTGTGGTATTTGCCCGGCGACAGTTCGTTCATCGTGCGCATGATTGTCGACGCGGGGGGCGAATATGTGGCGCGCGGCATGAAGGACAACCTTTCGCACGCCGTGTCGAGCGAGGTGGCCTATGCGCGAGCACTCCAAGCCCAAGTGTGGATCAATCCAAGTGCCAACATCACAAGAAAGGCTCAGATAATAGAAGAGAACGATCTGTTGAGCAATGTCAATATTCCAATCTACAACAACACCTTGCGATCGGGCAAGGCGGGGGGGAGCGATTTTTGGGAGAGTGGTGTTCTAAGGGCCGATCTGGCGCTGCGCGATATGGTGAAAATTTTCCACACGAAAGCTCTACCCAACCATCGGTTATACTATTATTATGAGCTTCGATGAGAGGTAAATTTCTGACAATCATAGCCTTGTGCCTAGTGCTTTTTGTGGCCGATCTCTTGCTCGGTTCGCTCGATGTGCGATGGAGCGATTTGGTTCACAGCGGCTCGCTTGCCGAACGAATAGTGTTCACTTATCGTTTACCCAAAGCCTTGGTGGCCGTCTTGGTGGGGGTAGCTCTGCCGGTGAGCGGAGTGTTGATGCAGACTGTTTTTCGCAATCCGCTGGCGGGCCCCTATATTTTGGGTGTAAGTTCGGGTGCGAGCCTGGGGGTGGCACTTTTTTTGCTTGGTTCGCCACTGCTGGGTGTGGGGTTGGCCTCGGATCTGGGCGTGGCGCTTTCGGCTTGGATCGGAGCCTCGCTGGTGTTGGTGCTTGTGTTGGCCGTTTCGGTTAGGCTGAAAGATATAATGGCGGTTTTGATTCTTGGGATGATGCTCTCTTCGGCAGCTGCGGCTTTTGTGGATCTGTTGCAGTATTTCAGCAACGAGAGTGCCCTCAAAGGCTTTGTGCTTTGGTCTATGGGGTCGCTTTCGTCGTCGGGGAGCACTCAGATTTGGATCATGGCCGTTTGTACTTTGATTGGTATGACGGCGGCTGTGGTGTCGATCAAAAAACTAGACGTGTTGCTGCTTGGCGAAAATTATGCACGTAGCATGGGGGTCAACCTTTCGCGAACACGGCTGGTGATTTTTGGCGCCACTTCGCTTTTGGCCGGCGGGGTGACTGCTTTTTGTGGGCCGATTGCCTTTGTGGGTATTGCAGTGCCCCACGTGGCTCGCATGGTGTTCCGAACTTCGGCTCACGGGGTGCTACTGGCCGCGAGCGCGCTTATCGGCATTGCCGTGATGTTGTTTTGTGATATTGCCTCGGGCATGCCTTTTTCTGATACGGTGATTCCAATCAACACTGTGACTGCACTTTTTGGCATCCCGGTTGTTGTGCTGGTAGTTGTACGGTCACGCGGCAATAAGATTATGTAAGTGGAGATGAAACTTGAACTAAAAAACATAACGCTCGGCTACAAAGGTTCACCGCCACTATGCTCGATAGCGGGGGCGAGCGTGGTTTCGGGTCATTCGGTGGCGCTTGTTGGGCGTAACGGTGTGGGCAAGAGCACTTTGCTGCGTTCCTTGGCTGGTATTGCGGCTCCGCGTGGAGGCGAAATCCTGCTAGACGGGGTGTCGATGATGCGCCTAACGCCTATCGAGCGTTCGCGAATAGTCTCTTTCGTGTCGACCGAAATCACACAGACCGCCTATATGAATGTGGCTCAGATTGTGGCCCTTGGGCGCGCTCCTTATTGCGGTTGGGCGGGGCGTCTGACAGCGGCAGATCGACAAATAGTGAGCCGCGCAATGGAGAGTGTCTGTGTGACGCAATTCGCCGATCGAACGATCGACACGCTGAGCGACGGTCAACGTCAAAGGGTGATGGTGGCGCGCGCCTTGGCCCAAGACACCTCTATTGTGGTGCTCGACGAACCGACCGCTTTTTTGGATTGGGAAAATCGCGAATTGGTGATCAAACTGCTTGCCGATCTAGCTGTCCAGACAAATAAAATTATTATTTTTTCGACCCATGAACGTGATTTGGCCATTCGCTACGCGAGCCATGTGTGGCAACTCTCGCCAAGGGGTATCGAAATCGACCTCTGAAAAATTATTTTCTTTTGACGTTGAACTACGAACACTTAATTGCAGTAAGTAAACTCCATCATTTTAGACCAAAAGCTCCTCGAAGCTAAATAATGTAGCAAAAATGAAAAAAATACCGGAAAAAACGATCGAACGCCTCTCGGCCTATCGGCGTACGTTGATGGAGCTGACCTCGGGCGGTTTGACACATATTTATTCGCACCAATTGGCCGAAGCCCTTTCGATAACAGCCGTTCAAGTACGCCGAGATCTGATGCTGATCGGCTATAGCTCCGACACCAAAAAAGGTTACGATATTTCGATGCTCGTGCGTCATATTTCAGGTATTATCGATGCCGAAGTCAAACAAAAAGTTGCCGTCATTGGCATGGGTAATTTGGCGCAAGCCATAACACACTACTTTAATGGCAAGAGGACTAAACTCACCATTGTGGCCTGTTTCGACAACGATCCGCAGAAAATCGGGCAAACAGTGGCCGGGGTCAAATGCTACGACGTGGCCGACTTTGCCTCTGTGGCGCGCAAGGCGGGCGTGACGATCGCCATTCTCACCATTCCGGCCCAAGGCGTGCCGGGCATCATCGCTCCACTTGCCCAGAGCGGTGTGCGTGGTGTGCTCAACTTTACATCGGCACCGCTCAATCTGCACCGAGGAGTGTTTGTCGAAAATTACGACATAATCACGCTGCTCGAAAAAGTAGCATATTTTTCAAAATGAGAGTTTTCAAAGGTTTTGACGCTCTTGAAGCGCCTTTTGCGGGTGGAGCTGTGGCGGCGGTGGGCTCGTTCGACGGAGTGCACCGTGGGCATAGATTTCTTTTCGATCAAATGCGGCGTCTGGCGGCTCAACGCTCGATGCAAATGGTGGTGGTTACTTTCGATCCCCACCCGCGCCGAGTGACCAAAGGCTCCAATCGCTTGCTTTCTACCTTGGACGAGAAACTGATTTTGATGGAACATGCCGGGGTCGAAAACGTAGTGGTCGTCCATTTCGACGAGCAATTCATGCGGCTCACGGGCGAGGAGTTTTTGCGCGATTATCTGATTGCGCGCCTTGGTTTGCGTGTGATTTTTGCAAGCGAAGGTCACCACTTTGGCCACGATCGGCGTTCGGGCGAAGATCTCTATCCACACTACAAAATAGAGTGTGTCAAACTCGCACGATTAGAGGGCATCAGCTCCACCATGATCCGCGAGTTGATCGAGCAAGGGCGCATGGCTCAGGCCGAAGAGTTGCTCGGCGAACCCTATCTGATTCTCTCGCCCATCGAAGATTCAACAAAATTACTCCCACCAAAAAAATCGAGGTGATTTCTCGGAAATTGAATTTCAGGAAGCCCTCCCACTTTGAAAAGAATAGAGAAAAAGAGTTGATTGTTCGACTAAAAATTTGTAAATTTGTATCATATTAAACCAAAATACAATGAGATTACTAATTCAACCATCTTACGAGGCTATCAGTCGCTGGGCGGCAGCCTACATTGCAAAACAAATCAATAATTTCGCACCAACAGCGTCAAAACCATATGTGCTTGGCCTGCCAACGGGCTCTACTCCAATGGGCACCTACAAAGAGTTGATTCGTCTAAACAAGGCTGGCCAGGTGAGTTTTGCCAACGTGGTGACCTTCAACATGGACGAATATTGTTCGATTCCGGCATCTCACCCACAGAGTTACTACACTTTCATGTGGGATAACTTTTTTTCGCACGTAGACATCAAGAAAGAGAACGTCAATATTTTGAATGGCATGGCCGAAGATTTGTCGGCCGAGTGTGCACGATACGAGGCAAAGATCAAGCAATTTGGCGGCATTAAGCTTTTCATGGGAGGCATTGGCCCCGATGGTCATATAGCATTCAACGAGCCTTGCAGTTCGCTCACTTCGCGCACTCGTGTGAAGACTTTGACGGCGGATACGATCATTGCTAATTCGCGTTTTTTCGACAACGATCCGAACAAGGTTCCAAAGACTGCTTTGACGGTTGGTGTTGGTACTATCATGGATTCCGAGCAGGTGTTGATCATTGTCAACGGTCATTCCAAGGCGCGTGCGTTGCATCATGGTGTGGAGCAGGGAGTTAATCATCAGTGGACTATTTCGGCATTACAGATGCACCGTCATGGTATTATTGTGGCCGACGAGGCGGCTTGTGATGAGTTAAAGGTTGCTACTTATCGTTATTTCAAGGACATAGAGAGGTCTAATATTCTTGTTTAGGGGGTGTAGATTGGCATATATTGATTAAAGAGGAGTCACTCAAAGTTTTATTTTCGATAAGGCTTGGGGTGATTGGTGATTGGTGATTGGTGATTGGTGATTGGTGATTGGTGTAACCGGTTAAGAAAAACAAAGATTTCAAGAGCAGT
>JAVWYC010000095.1:0-7138 GCA_036661755.1 Mucinivorans sp.
GTAGAATCGTGACTTTTGAAAAAGTCACCCAAAACTTTTCTTGAAAAACTTCGTTTTTCTGAATCGGCGCTTGAAATTTTTGTTTTTCTTGACCAGCTCTTGAAAACTGCGTTTCTCTGAACCGGTTATAACTTGACTCAAGCGCACACCCCAAACCCGCGGCCACCAATGACATCTGATTGCCATAAATAACAGAGTTGAACTGAAAGCCCCCCCCCCTACACCCCACAAAAAAACCTCCCTAGCAACTAAGCTAAGAAGGCCCTTTCTCCTAAATATCCAAGTGCCAGACTACCAAGAAGCCTTCTTTACACCCGGAATTAAACCGTTACTGGCCATTTCGCGAAATTGAATACGCGAAATACCAAACTGACGCATGTATCCCTTAGAACGACCCGTGATCTTGCAACTGTTGTGCAAACGTACCGGATTTGAATTACGAGGCAGCGCTGCTAGGCCAGCCTGATCGCCAGCCTCACGAAGAGCCTTACGCTTAGCTGCATATTGTGCTACAAGTTTGACACGCTTAACCTCACGCGCCTTCATTGATTCTTTTGCCATAGCTTAACTGTTTTTCATATTTTTGAATGGAAGACCAAATTCCTTGAGTAGAGCATAACCCTCCTCGTCCTTCTTTGCCGAAGTTACAAAAGTAATTTCAACACCAAGGATTTTTGAAATTTTGTCAATATCGATCTCTGGAAAGATAATCTGCTCAGTGATACCCAAAGTATAATTACCTTGACCATCGAATTTTTCGTTAATACCCTTGAAGTCACGGATACGTGGCAACGAAATTGCTACCAAACGTTCCAAAAATTCGTACATTTTCTCCCTGCGCAACGTAACACGAACACCAATAGGCATCTGTTTACGCAACTTAAAGTTTGAAATATCTTTTTTAGAACGAGTTTGAACCGCTTTCTGACCTGCAATAATTGTCAACTCATTCTGAGCATTTTCAACTATTTTTTTGTCGGATACCGCTGCCCCAACACCTTGATTGAGAACTATTTTTTCTAATTTTGGCACTTGCATAATGCTTGAGTAACCAAATTGCTTCATCAGAGCAGGTACTATTTGCTCTACGTAGCGTGTTTGAAGGTTAGGTGTGTATTTTGTTGCCATTATTTGATCTCCTCCCCTGATTTAACTGCGTAACGAACCAATTTACCTTTATCATTTGCACGGCGACCAACTTTGGTAGCTTGTCCCGATTTAGGGTCTAATGGTTGAAGGTTCGACACGTGGATTGACGCTTCTTGTTCGATAATACCACCCTGAGGGTGAGCTGCTGAGGGTTTGGTGTGTTTTTTCACCATATTGACACCTTCAACGATAGCGCGGCTTTTAGCAACGATCACTTCGAGCACTTTGCCCGTTTGACCTTTGTTTTCGCCCGCATTAACGTAGACTGTATCCCCTTTTTTGATGTGTAGTTTTGACATTACTTCTGTTTGGTTTACAGCACTTCGGGTGCCAGTGAAATAATTTTCATAAATGATTCGCGAAGCTCGCGAGCCACAGGGCCAAAGATACGCGTACCGCGCATTTCGCCTTGGTTGGTAAGAAGGACAACCGCATTGTCGTCAAAGCGAATGTACGACCCATCCGGGCGACGTACTTCTTTGCTTGTACGAACAACAACGGCTTTTGATACTGTTCCTTTTTTGACCTCTCCCGAGGCGGTGGCGCTCTTTACCGATACGACGATCTTATCGCCGATCGAGGCATAGCGTCTGCCTGTACCGCCCAATACACGAATACAAAGGACTTGCTTTGCACCCGAATTGTCGGCAACTGATAATCTGGATTCTTGTTGTATCATAGTCTTACTTAGCTCTTTCTAGGATTTCTACTAATCTCCAACGTTTGTTTTTGCTGATTGGACGAGTTTCTTGGATAAGAACTGTATCGCCTTCACCGCAAGTGTTGGTTTCATCGTGGGCGGTGAATTTTGTGGTTTTTTTCACAAATTTACCGTAGATAGGGTGTTTTACTCTGCGTGCCACGGCAACTACGATAGATTTATCCATCTTGTTGCTAACGACAACCCCCGTACGCTCTTTTCTTAGATTTCTTGTTTCCATTACTTTGCAGAGGTTTTTTGTTTAAGGATCGTCATCATGCGTGCAATATCGCGACGTGCTTGACTTAGTGTCATGGTATTTTCCAATGGAGTTACCGCGTGGTTCAACTTGGCCGACAAAAGCTGTGCTTTTTCGGTCTCTATACGTTCTTGAAGCTCGGATACCGAGATCTCTCTGATTTCTGCTGTTTTCATATTATTAGTACTGTTTTGCAAAAATTAAAGTGCTGTTTCTTCAAAATCGCGACGGATCATAAACTTAGTTGCCACCGGTAGTTTTTGTGCTCCAAGGCGCAACGCCTCTTTTGCAACTTCGAGTGACACTCCTTCGGCCTCAAATAGTATGCGACCAGGGGTGATAGGGGCCACGAATCCTTCGGGCGAACCTTTACCTTTACCCATACGTACTTCGGCTGGTTTCTTTGTGATCGGTTTATCCGGGAAAACACGAATCCAAAGTTGGCCTTCACGTTTCATATAACGTACGATTGCTTGACGAGCGGCCTCTATCTGACGGCCAGTGAGCCAAGCAGGCTCGAGGGTTTTGATGCCAAAGCTACCGAATGCGAGTTGATTTCCTCGTCCGGCCTTGCCTTTCATGCGGCCCTTCTGCATACGCCTAAATTTTGTTCTTTTTGGCTGTAACATTGTTTTGTTTTTTTACTTTAATTGAGGTGGGAAGTAGTCCCCACCCTGCTACAAATAATTAACGACGGTTTGCACCATCATTTGATGAACGGCGATCACCGCCTTGGCCACCACGGCGATCTGAACCGCGACGATCACCAGAGCGGCGGTCATCACGACCTCCACGACGATCATCTCGTCCACCTTGGCCGGGAGCACCTGCCGAACCGGCTGCGCTCATACCCGAAAGTGGGCTCAAATCAGCTTTACCATAGATCTCTCCGTTGCAAATCCACACTTTGATGCCCAGCAAACCAACTTTGGTTAATGCTTCGGCCAAATTGTAGTCGATGTTTGCGCGGAAAGTGTGCAATGGAATGCGACCTTCTTTGTAGCTTTCAGAACGAGCCATCTCGGCGCCACCTACGCGACCCGAAACTTGTATCTTGATGCCTTCTGCTCCCATACGCATCGTAGAGGCGATGGTGGTTTTGATGGCACGACGATACGAAACACGTCCTTCGATTTGACGAGCAACGTTATTGCTAACAATCACAGCGTCCAGTTCAGGGCGTTTAACCTCAAAAATATTCACTTGCACTTCCTTACCGGTGAGCTTGCGAAGTTCTTCTTTGAGTTTATCAACCTCTGAGCCACCTTTGCCAATAATAATACCCGGGCGTGCAGTCGAGATAGTAACGGTTACGACTTTAAGTGTACGCTCGATAATGATTTTTGACAAACTTGCTTTAGCCAGGCGAACGTTGAGGTATTCACGGATTTTGCTATCTTCCACCAGCCGCGATGAAAAATCTTTTCCGCCATACCAAGCTGAGTCCCAACCGCGGATAATACCCAGACGGTTTGATATTGGATTACACTTTTGTCCCATTATGCCTTTGCTTCTTTTGTGGTTTCTACTATTTTATCAACGATGATTGTAACGTGGTTTGAACGTTTACGAATCCGGTGAGCACGACCCTGAGGAGCGGGCTGGATACGTTTCAACTGACGACCACCGTCAACCATGATTGTTTTCACACACAGAGGAGTTGTCTCCAATGGCGTTCCTTCATTTTTGGCTTCCCAACTCGCGATTGCACTCTTGAGGAGTGTTTCCAATCTAATTGCAGCGTCTTGTTTGCTGAAACGCAGAATGCCGAGAGCTTTATTGATCTCAACACCACGAATTATATCAGCAACGAGCCTCATTTTGCGAGGAGAAGTCGGGCAGTTGCGAAGCTGCACGACTGCTGTCACGCGCTTTTCTGCCTTGAGCTTTTCGGCTCGTATTCTCTTTCTTGCACCCATTTTAATTACTTTTTTTTGAGTAAGGTCTTTCTCTGAAAATTATGTCTAAAAAAACAGACAATCATCAGAAAATCACCCCGTTATTTACTATTTTTTCTTATTACCACCATGTCCGCGGAATGTGCGGGTTGGCGAGAACTCACCCAATTTGTGACCCACCATGTTCTCTGTTACATAAACCGGAATAAACTTATTACCATTATGAACAGCCACCGTGTGACCAACAAAATCAGGAGAAATCATACTTGCTCTGGACCATGTCTTGATGACAACTTTCTTACCGCCTTCGTTCATTGCCATTACTTTGGCCTCGAGCTTGGGTTCGATGTAAGGTCCTTTTTTTAGTGATCGACTCATTCTACCTATTTTTTACGTTTTGAAACAATAAACTTACTTGTAGTCTTCTTTGGATCACGAGTTTTGAAACCCTTAGCCAAAAGACCCTTGCGTGAACGTGGGTGACCCCCCGAAGAGCGTCCCTCACCACCACCCATTGGGTGGTCTACCGGGTTCATCGTCACACCACGGTTGTGAGGCCTCCAGCCCAAGTGACGTGTGCGACCCGCCTTACCCGAACGCTCCAATGAGTGATCCGGATTTGACACCGCACCAATCGTTGCACGACAAGTGGTAAGCACCATGCGAGTTTCGCCCGAAGGAAGTTTAATGATAGCGAATTTGCCTTCACGAGCAAGCAATTGAGCGTATGTACCTGCCGAACGTGCCATAATTGCACCCTCGCCCGGTTGTAGCTCTATGCAGTGAATAACAGTACCCAATGGGATATCTGATAAGAAAAGAGAGTTACCAAGCTCGGGCTGTACGCCTGTGCCTGATTGAACTGTGGCGCCAACCTGTAATCCGGTTGGTGCTACAATGTAGCGTTTCTCGCCATCGGCATATTGCACCAAGGCAATACGAGCCGAACGGTTTGGATCGTATTCGATCGAAGCGATTTTACCTGCAACGCCATCTTTATCGCGCAAAAAGTCGATCAAACGATAGGCGCGTTTATGTCCACCACCACGGTAGCGAACTGTCATCTTACCTGAATTGTTGCGACCGCCTTTTGAGTGGATCGGCGCAACCAAAGATTTCTCGGGCGTTGAAGTTGTAATATCTTCAAACGAACCGGCAACCTTGTGTCTTTGCCCGGGAGTTGTGGGCTTGAATTTCTTTACTGCCATTGTGTTTTCTAGATATTACCGTAAAAATCAATTTTATCTTCACCACGGAGCGTTACAATTGCCTTCTTGTAGGCAGAGGTACGACCCGATAGTTGACCTGCTTTTGTGAAGCGGCTCTTGGCTTTGCCTTTGTTGTTCGAGGTGTTGATATTCTCAACCACCACACCATACATAGACTCAATAGCGCTCCTAATTTGTAGTTTGTTTGCTCGCGCATCAACCACAAAACCGTACGCACCCAGTTTCTCGCCCTGGGCCGTCATTTTTTCGGTTAGTATTGGCTTAATTAGTATATTCATCACTATTCTTTGCTAAGTAGGGAGTTAATCACTTCGACCGCTGAGGTTGAAGCCAGGATCACCCCTGCATTCATAATATCGTAAGTGTTGAGCGAAGCGGCCGAAACAACTTGAACTTTCTGCACATTACGGGCAGCAAGAATCATGGTTGGTTCGCTTTGATCCATCACCACCAATAGCTTTTTGCCCGAAAGCTGCAATGCGGCTTGAGCGGCTAGGAAAGTTTTGGTCTTAGCTTCTTCTAACACTAAACTATCAACAACAACGATCGAATCAGAACCAGCCTTGTAGGCCAATGCCGAACGACGCGCCAATTGTTTTAGCTTTTTGTTCAATTTGAAGTCATAGTCGCGTGGCACCGGGCCGAACACGCGGCCACCGCCCACCCAAAGTGGAGTTTTGGCCGAACCACAACGAGCACCGCCTGTTCCCTTTTGCTTTTTGAGCTTTTTGGTTGAACCTGCAATTTCGGCACGTTGTTTTGACTTGTGAGTCCCTTGACGTTGAGCAGCCAAATACTGTTTAACGTCCATGTAGATAGCATGATCATTTGGCGTTATGCCAAAGATGTCGGCGTTCAAGGTGATTGTCTTACCTGTATCTTCGCCCTTTATGTTTTTAACTTGTAATTTCATAATTCGGGTTATTCTTCGATTAATAGATAAGAGCCTTTAGTGCCGGGAATAGACCCTTTCACTAGGATAAGGTTGCTCTCCGGGATTACTTTTAGGACTTTAAGGTTCAAAACCTTAACAGTGTCGCCGCCCATGCGGCCTGCCATACGTTTGCCGCGGAATACGCGAGAAGGCCATGATGAGGCTCCTAGCGATCCCGGTGCACGAAGACGGTTGTGTTGACCGTGAGTTTGTCCGCCTACACCGCCGAAGCCGTGTCGCTTAACAACGCCTTGAAAACCTTTACCCTTAGAGATGCCTGTGATGTCGACCCATTCACCTTCGGTGATTGCGTCGGCTAGCACAGCGTCGCCAAGTTTAAGGTCAGAGTTCCATTGCTCAAATTCGGCAAGGTGGCGTTTTGGAGTGGTGCCCGCTTTTGCGAAGTGGCCTACCATTGGTTTGCTGGTGTTCTTTTCCTTTTTTTCGTCATAGGCAAGTTGCAGGGCGGCGTAGCCGTCTTTTTCTACAGTTTTTACTTGCGTAACAACACAGGGACCAGCCTCAATAACAGTGCATGGAATGTTTTTTCCCTCGGCACTGAAAACGGAAGTCATTCCGATTTTTTTTCCAATTAGTCCTGACATTTTTTATTAATTAGTTTACTTCGTTTTGATCCAATAACAGTTCAAAGCGAGGGGCAAAGGTAGTAATAATTTGTTATTGCACAACATATTTTTATCTTTTTTTTGCAATTATTTTAACAAAACGCATTTCGCAGAAAGCACTCTTGATTTCTAACCGCCACCGGGCACTTTATCCGCCGGTTGAAAATCGTCGAGGTGAAATTTAGAAGGCGACACTCCGAATTTACGTGTGAACTGGGTGCGGAAAGTAGACAAATCATTATAGCCTACCAATTCAGCAATCTCGTTCACGCGACATTTATGCTCCATCAGTAACGAGGCGGCTTTGGTGAGCCGAACGCTACGTATCAATTCGTTGGCCGAC
>JAVWYC010000096.1:0-7107 GCA_036661755.1 Mucinivorans sp.
AGTCACCCAAAACTTTTCTTGAAAAACTTCGTTTTTCTGAATCGGCGCTAGGACACTTCGCTTTTCTGAACTACTCTTGAAAACTTCGTTTTTCTGAATCGGCGCTAGGACACTTCGTTTTTCTGAACTGCTCTGAATATTTTCGTTTCTTTCTGAACCTGCTCTTGAAAACTTCGTTTTTCTGAACCGGCTATAACCTGACACAAGCACACCACCACCAATGGCATTCTACTTTCAATGCCTAGATGCCTAGCCTAACTACATAGAAATACAATAAACCAAAACCTATAGCTGGTTCTCTACATTCCATACAAAAGCACGCAATCCCTGACGCTCTGTATGCGAATCTAACTCACGCAAAGACTCCAACAAAGGCTCCACACGATGGTCGTCCATAATGGCAATGATCACCGTGTTCTTCGCCGGCCACGTGTGCGACCCCAAATGAGGCTCACCGGAATATGAACCACTACCCGACACATCAAACCATTGCGTAAATCCCTTGATGCTCTGCTTGTCCAAAATCCCCGTCACCTGCTCGGCCAAAGATTGATTGTAACTTAAAAAAACTGTTTTCATTGATTTACTTTTTTAAGATGACGACGCTCTTTCTTGATATTAGAAGCACAGAAAATAGTGTAAACTATCGGCACCACAATAAGAGTCAACATGGTCGAAAAAGTCAACCCCCCAATAACAGCAATACCCATCGGCTGCCAAGTCTCTGACCCTTCACCCAAACCCAAAGCCAATGGCACCATACCGAGAATGGTGGTGAGCGTTGTCATCAACACCGGACGCAAACGCGACTTACCAGCCGCAATAACAGCCTGACTGACCGACAAACCACGCTCGCGCAACAAGTTCGCAAAGTCCACCATCACAATACCATTCTTCACCACAATCCCCACCAACATAATCGCACCAATAAGCGCAATCACACTCAGAGCAGTGTTGGTCAGATAGAGCGCCAAAAAGACACCCGTAAAGGCAAAAGGCAAAGAAAAAAGTATGATAAACGGCATTTTGAACGACTCAAACTGAGTGGCCATCACAATGTACACCAAAATAATAATCAGCATAAGCAAAGTCATCAAGTCGCCAAAAGATTCCTGCTGATCTTCATACGAACCACCAATGGCCACAAACGAACCTTCGGGAATTTCGCTCTCGGCCAATATTTTTTGGATCGAACCAACAACCGTACTCAATGTCGCTCCACCACCCAAAGTGACGTCGACCGAAATCATACGTTCGCGATTTTCACGTTCGATGGTTGGTGCGGCAAACTCTTCGCGAACCTGGGCTACATCTTTGAGTTTGAGCGGTTTACCCTGTGGATTATAGATCGTAATATCCTCTACATCGGCCACCGTGGTACGGAATTTTTCGTCGTAACGAACATAAATATCGTACTCGTCGCCATCTTCGCGATATTTGGAGGCCAACATACCGTTGATTCTATTACGCACATAGAGCGAGGCCGTCCCCGTTGTCAAACCATAGTTGCCCAAGCGGTCGCGATCGAAAACAATTTGCAGCTCAGGGCGCATCTCATCACGCGATAGTTGCACATCGGTAGCGCCGGGTATCTGTTTTATTTTTGATTTCAACTCTTTGGCAAACAACTCGGTCACCATCATATCGTAGCCAAAAACTTTGACTTGAATATCTTTGGTCGACGACGACGGGCCGCCTGCCCCTGCCACGATGGAGGCTTGCACTATTTCTGGCATAAGGGCCAGATCGGCGCGTAAGGAGTCGCTTATTTCAAAGATATTGCGATTACGCTTAGCCATTGGAGGCAGACTCAGGTTGTAGTTAATAATGTGCGAACCAGTCTTTTGCATCGCCGCAAAGATATTATCACCCGACGCCGTACCGGCACTGGCCGACACTACATCGACCTCCGGATATTTGGCGAGCACCAGCGAGTCGATTCGTCGTGCAACGTCCATCGTGTATTGCACATTCACCCCTTGGGTCAACTCCACACAAGCTGTGATCCGTCCGTTGTCGCTCTTGGGGAAAAATTCCGAAGGTACTTTTTTCAACAAAAATAAGCTACCAAAGAATATGCCCATCGCCACAATCAGCAATATCGTACGATGTTTGACCGACCAAGCCAAAAGCCGACGATAACCTTCGTCTAGGCGAGATAGCATTCTGTCGATTGGCGCAAAGAGACGCCCAAGCAAACTATTGGCACCTTTGTCCTCCATTTTGAGCATCAACGAGGCAAGCATTGGCGTCATGGTAATGGCCGCCGCCGTGGAGACAACCGTCACCAAGGTGACAATCCAGCCCAATTCACGGAACATGATACCCGCCATACCTGGCAACATTGTCAGCGGCAAGAAGACAGCCACCACCACCAGCGTTGTGGCAATAACGGCCAACCACACCTCGTTGGTGGCATAGATCGCCGCATTCTTTGGTGTGGAACCGTGTTCGATATGTTTCGTTATATTTTCGAGCACCACAATCGCATCGTCCACCACCATACCGATGGCAATAGAGAGCGAACTGAGCGAAATAATGTTGAGCGTGGAATCGGTGAGCTTCAAATAAATAAAGGCCACAATGAGCGATATAGGGATCGTTAGAATGATGATAAACGTTGCACGCCAACGTCCCAAGAAAAAGAGCACCACAAGCACCACAAAAAGGAATGCAAAGGCGATTGTGTCGCTCAGCGAAGAAATACTATCGCGAATTGATTGCGACATATCCACCAAGACCCCAATTTTCACATCGGGAGGCATTTGCTTTTGGATTTCGGGTATCATGGCCAACACATCGTGGGCAATGGCTACCGAGTTGGCGCCGGATTGTTTTTGGACAATGATACGCACGGCAGGCATTTTGTTGACACGTTCATCGAGTGTTACTTTTTTGATCGTATCGACAATCGTTGCCACTTCGGGCAGATAGACTTGGCGTCCACCCGAGTTTGCCACCACCAGATCGCGCAGTTGTTCGCTATCATCAAATTCCCCCATCGCACGGATCGAGAGAGTTTGTCCTCCGATATCGATTGTTCCGGCTGGTGTGTCGCGATTTTCGGCCACTATCAACTGTCCGAGCTGCTCCACCGAAAGGCCATAGGCGTCCAATTTACGTGGATCGACATTGATTTGCACCTCGCGTTCGGCCTGCCCCATCAGCGATACAGCCCCCACCCCATTGACTCTATTGAGCGAATTGACCACCTTGTCGTCGAGCAATTTATAGAGCGCCTCGTAGCTTTCGTTAGCCGTTGCATAGAGCATCACAACGGGGATCATCGACGACGAAAATTTGAAGATCATCGGTGTTTCGGCCTCTTCGGGCAGCAATTTTTGCACCCTGCCTATCACGTCTCGCACGTCGTTGCTGGCCACGTCCAGATCCGATCCCCATTCAAATTCGAGCGTCACCATCGAAATATTATCCGACGATTTAGACGATATTTTATCTAGGTTATCCACCGTGTTGAGGTTATCCTCCAACACGCGCGAAATATTGGTTTCAATATCAGCCGCATTGGCCCCTTGATAGGTGGTCATCACGGTAATGGTCGGCATATCCATCTCCGGATACATATCGATAGAGAGTGTTTTGAGCGAGAAGAGCCCAAAGACGATCACACCGACAAATATCAGTATAGTTGAGATCGGTTTTTTGACCGCTGTTTCGTATATTTTCATATTTTTGCTACGATTCTAACTACTTTATTTTACAACATTCACTTTCGCACCATCTAGCAATTTTTGGCCTCCTGCCACAACCACTTGCTCGCCAGCGCTTGCTCCCGAAATGATCTCATAATTTTTGCCCACCACTTGGCCCAAGCTCACCACCTGACGATGTGCCACACCGTCCTTGATGGTAAAGATATAGCGTTCGGAGGTTCCCACCTGTTTTTGAACCGCAATATCGGGAACCAAAACACGATCAATCTTACCGAAGTTCAAGCTGACGCGACAAAACATACCCGGTCTGAGTTTTTGCTCACCATTGGCAATTGTGATCTCGATGGTAAAGGTACGCGTCGAAGCGTCGAGCGCAGGGTAGATCAACGACACTCGACCCGCAAAAACAGTAGTTGGATAGATGTCTAGTTTAATATCGACCGCCATACCAAGCTTGACCGAGGTGAAATATTGCTCCGAAACATTGACCTGCACCTTCACTCGATCAATTTGCATGACGGTCAGAATTTTGCCCGCAGCCGGCGAATAGACGTCGCCCGGATCGAAGGTACGATCGGTCACCACGCCGGTGATTGGCGAAGTGAGCTCCGAGTTTTCGAGCAAATTGCTGGTCGCATGGCGCGACACACTGAGCTGAGTTTCAAGCTGATCCAACTGTTGTTTCGACACACCACCCTCTTCGTATAATTTTTTCATACGTATATAATCGGTCTCCAAGGTCTCTGTTTGAATGGCCGATTGAAGGTATTGACGTTGATCCATCTCCACCAAAACTTGCCCGCGACGCACCTTGTCACCAACATCGGCATTGATCTTGTTGATGCGCAAACCAAGCGATGGGCTAATGTTGTTTTGAGCAAAAGGCTCAATGGAGCCGGTGTAGGTCACCACCTGTTCCACCGGAGTTTGGATAGCCGTTGCCACCTTAACGATGGGCGAGGGAATCGCCTTGTCTGCGTTTTTGTCCGTATCAGCCGATCCGCAAGCCGTCAGAGCAAATACGGCAAGAGCTGCCAAAAAGATGTTTTTCATATTGTGTTATTTTTTTATCCTATTAATTTTTTTTTGAGCTGGTCGCTGTTTTTTTTCTACAAAACTCGCCGGCCCAAGTTTCCAAACAAATCAGAGCCTTTTAATTGGTCATACCCACCACTTTGTCCAAATCGGCACGAGCACTCATGTAGTCGAAAATAGACTGTGTGAAATTCAATTCGGCTTGCAAGAGCGCCACTTGCGAAGTGTTGAGCTCGACAATCGTACCAGCTCCTGTGTCGTATCGTGTTTTCGATATTCGGTAAGCCTTACGTGCTTGCACCTGCGCGGCGCTATTGGCCTGCATTTGTCCACGCGCTTTGACCAAATTAGAGATGGCAGTTTGAGCCTCCACATTTACATTTTGTTCCAAATAGTCGCGATTCATATCCAATTGCGACATCGAATTTTGGATTTGACGTTCTTTGTTGATCTTGCTCAAACCCGAAAAAATAGGGATCGACAACTGCAAACCTGCGAGCGCCGAACCTCGCCAATTAAACGAGCCGACTTTCAAGTCGTTGCTCTGGGTTTGCACCGTGTATTGAGCTATGGCATTGATTGTTGGTATGCGAGTAGCTTTTTGCATTTCGAGCTGCTTTTGGAGCATCTCGCGCGAAATATCCATTAGTTTCAGATCCGCATTGCCCGATAAATCCAAAGTAGTCAACGAATCACTAAGGGCATAATTGGCATAGTCACCCAAGCTATCGCTAAGCACCAAGCGAGTGTCCAACGGCAAGGAGAGCAACATGTTGAGCATCAGGCGCGAAATACGCAACCCATTTTCGGCAGTCAACAAAACGGGATTCAAATTAGAGAGTTGCACTTGGGCCGTAATCAGGTCGTATTCAGCCGCTACGCCTTGATTATAAGCATTTTGCGCGTTCGCTACAATCAGCTTAACGTTATCGATATTTTGGCGGATCACATCGAGTGAACCTTGGCCGAGCAAGACTCCGTAGTAACTTTTTTTGACTTGATTGACGAGCGTGATTTTCGATGAACGAGCAGACTCGACAGCTTGGAGCAACTGTTTCTCGTTGAGTTGCAACGCTTTATAGAGCGTCGGCATATAGAGCGGCACTGCCAATTGGAAGCCACCCTGCACACTATTAGAAAAGCCGATACGCATTGCTCCTCCGCTCCCGGGGCCAAAAACACCTTCGGGCATAAACATTACGGGGTTCAATATATTATAGGTATAGGCACCGCTGGCCGAGAGTGAAGGCAAGAGGCCGCCTTGTGTTTCGCGGCGCACATATTTTTGGCGCGCGATCTCCATATCCGCCACTTTGATGGTCGGGTTGTCGTTCAATGCCAATTCGATAGCTCGCGCGAGGTTGACTTCAATCGTTTGGGGCTCATTGGCTCCTGTCTGAGCCGAAACTTCGGCAAAACTCATCACCAGAGCTAGGCCCACAACAATTAATTTTCTCATATTTTACTCGTTTTATTTACATTACTAATCATTTCATCTATCATCAACACTCCTTTTGTGGTGGCTATGCCGCGAAAAAAGGAGATAAAAATATAGCGGAACAGCTCTTCGCTCGAAAACGACTGTTTGTTTATATTGTCATAACGTGCAATAAAAGTACGCATAGTTCCAAAAATCACATAAACAGAAATATCAAGATTCGTGTCACTTTGCACAATGCCTTGATCTATACCGCGTTGCAAACGGGCACGAATACGTCCTGAAATATGATCATAGCGTGTGGCATAGAGTTCGCGAAAGATATCGGGGAAATAGCGTTTCAATTCGACCGAAAATTTATGTTCCGCAAGATGATCTTGGCTTACGGGTTGCAGCATACAATATAGTTCTTCCACAATATTTTTGGCTTTGGCCACCACTTGTTCTTCGCGTTCGACTTGTCGTTCGTAGTTATGGTCGATACAGGCCATCAGCAGCGATCGTTTATTGTTAAAGTGTTCGTATATTGTGCGTTTAGACATGCCCAAATTTTGAGCAACGTCGTCCATTGTGACACATTTTATGCCTTCACGCAGGAATAGTTCGGTTGATGCTTCGACGATTTTTGTGGTAATGCGTTCCATTGGTTATGCGATTGGGTGCAAAGGTAAGTAAAAAACTCAAAACACAAAAAAAGTTTTTACGTTTTTTTGTTAAGATTTTTTGTTGTTTAGTGGGTATGGTATTTGGGGGATGGTGGGATAGCGCCGGTTAAGAAAAGCGAAGTTTTCAAGAGCAGTTAAGAAGAACGAAGTATTCAAGAACAGTTAAGAAGAACGAAGTTTTCAAGAACAGTTAAGAAGAACGAAGTTTTCAAGAGCTAGTTCAGAAAAACAAAAATTTCAAGCGCCGATTCAGAAAAACGAAGTTTTTCCCAAAAAGTTTTGGGTGACTTTTTCA
>JAVWYC010000097.1:0-7081 GCA_036661755.1 Mucinivorans sp.
AAACCCTCGCTGACGATTGAATGCGATTTTAGGCATTGAAATGTGGGCAACCGCGGACGACCCTAGCTGTACAGCTAAGGCAAACCGCTGGGCGTGCAACCGCTCGATGCCGAATAAAAGCAAACCGCTCGGTGCCAGCGGCGCAGCGAAAAAATCGCCGTGCAGGCGCCGTGCCGAATCGTGACTTTTGAAAAAGTCACCCAAAACTTTTTGGCGAAAAACTTCGTTTTTCTTAACTGGTTCTTGAAAACTGCGTTTTTCTTAACTGCGCTTGAAAACTGCGTTCCTCTTAACTGCGCTTGAAAACTTCGCTTTTCTGAACCGGCTATAACTTTCCACTAAACAACACTCGGCGAAACATAACTGCGCGACACAATAACTCGAATAGCCTGAGGAAGAATAGAAAAACTGAAATCCGATGTGCCCAAACTCTCACCATCTAACTCCATATGAGTAACAGGCAAAGAATGAATCGAAATATTGGCCGCACGATGCAACTCAATGTGAGAAATGTTGTAAATGTTATCGTTATAAAATGCACCAAATCGGAAAAATAATCGCCACCGATTCATTCGCGGAATAATCGTCATATCAAAAAGACCATCGTCGGGAATCGCCAAAGGAGTCTGCGACAAACCTCCACCCGAATATTTACCAATAGCAATAGATGCCGTGAAAAGTTTACCCCGAAAAATAGTCTGCCCATCGGCCACAATTGTCGTGCTCCGACAACGATAACGAATTAAGTTGGTCAGAGCAGCACGAATATAAAGCCAACTACCACGATAACCACGCTCCTTGAGCCTGTTGAACGATCGACACACATTGGCGTCATAAGCCACACCACCCACGTTGGCCATGTAGCGCGTTTGTTGCACCTGACTCTCGAAATAGGTCACTCGCCCCACGTCTTGCAGAAAAGTTACCCCGTCGGTTATCGCCCTTATGGCCTGAGTGTAGTTGCGCGAAATGCCAAACATACGAATCCAATCGTTACCCGTGCCAACAGCAATAACAGAGAGCGTGATCTGTGAGCTCGGGATCTCTTGTTGAATGAAAAGCCCGTTGATAGCCTCGTGCACCGTGCCGTCGCCGCCCATGATGATAATGCGGCGATAGCCACGCTTAATGGCGCGCACAACAAGCTCTGTGGCGTGAAATTTATAGAGTGTAAAAAGGGCATCAAAGGCCACGCCTGCTTGGTCTAGCAAGGTGGAAATTTGAGGCCAGTCAGCCAAGCCGCGCCCTTTACCCGACACCGGGTTGACGATGGCGAACCATCGATTTTCAAGTTTGAGATCAGAAATCATAGTGCAAAAGTAATAATTTTTTTGTAGTTTTGTAGTTTACAATCTATACAAAACATGGGTAAAATCGTATCGCTAGCCAACCAAAAGGGTGGCGTGGGCAAAACTACAACTTCGATGAATCTTGCAGCTTCGCTTGCTGTGCTCGAAAAACGAGTGCTGCTGGTTGATGCCGATCCGCAGGCTAATGCCACGTCGGGGCTGGGTTTCGATCAATCGGAACGCAATATATACACCGTTTTGATGGGTGAGTGCACGGCGAGTGAGGCTATTTTGCAGAGCCCGGATCTGCCATATTTACATCTATTGCCCTCGTCAATCAACCTAGTGGGGGCCGAAACCGAGCTCCCGCGGCTCGAAAATGGGCAGTTCCGCATGAAAACGGCGCTCGACGCCATAAAAGATAATTACGACTATATTATCATTGACTGTCAGCCGTCGTTGGGTCTGACAACGCTCAATGCGCTCACGGCCAGCGATAGTGTATTGATCCCCGTTCAGACCGAATATTTCGCTTTGGAGGGGTTGGGCAAGTTGCTCAACACAATAAAAATGGTAAAAAGTCGCCTCAACTCGCATTTAGAGATCGAGGGTTTCCTCTTCACCATGTACGACAGCCGTTTGCGATTGGCCAACCAAGTGGTGGGTGATGTGAGTGCTCACTTCGCGGGGCAAGTCTATCGCACAATTATTGGGCGCAACACTCGCCTGAGCGAGTCGCCGAGCTTCGGCAAACCGGTGATTCTCTATGACGCGGCCAGCAGCGGCAGCATCAATTACATGAATTTGGCCAAAGAATTTTTGGAACGTAACGCATAAGGCGCATAAAAAACATATACTATATTATAAATGGAGGGGGCTTCTGTGGAGGATTAAATTTTTCAAGGCAAGGCGGATTTTTATCTGAGAGCCCGGGGTGGCTTACTCTAAGTAAGTGAGGCTCATCGGATATGAAGCGCAGGCCAAGAGAAAACGATTTTTTTTCGGAAGTTGTCCCTTAAAAAAAACCACAAGGATGAAACAATTATTTTTAACGATGATGGTTCTTTCTATGACCATGATCGGAACAAAAGCTCAATCAAAAGATCTTTTGCAGCCGGTGGCTCCCGATTCGGCAGTGCGTTCGGGCACTTTGCAAGGAGGCACACGATACTACATTCGTGCCAACAAGAAAGATCCCAAGATGGCCGATTTCTACATTGCCTACAACGTGGGCGCGTTGCAAGAAGAGGATCGCCAAGATGGTTTGGCTCACTTCTTGGAACACATGGCCTTCAATGGTTCAAAGCATTTCGCCGGCAACTCAATGATCGATTACTTGCAATCAATCGGTGTTAAGTTTGGCGAGAACCTCAACGCTGGCACAGGTCAACAGCAAACAACATACATGATCACCAGTGTGCCTTTGTTGCGCAAGAGTGTGGTGGATTCGGTGCTCTTGATCCTGCACGACTGGGCCGGATTTATTTCGCTCAATGGCGAAGATATAGACAAAGAACGCGGAGTGATACAAGAGGAGTTCAGGCTCTATAAAGGCATGGCCGCTTTCCGCACTGCGCAAAAAGAGACGGCCGCTCTCTTTGGTGAAGATAACATATACACCAAGCGTGATATAATTGGCCCGCTAGAAAACTTAAAGAATTTCACATACCAAGACATTCGCGACTTCTATCATAAATGGTATCGCCCCGACCTGCAAGCCTTTGTCATCGTGGGTGACTTCGATGTAGATGAAATGGAGGCTAAGTTGAAGGCCACCATGGCCGATATTGTGCCCTTTGAAGTGTGTACACCAAAGGCCGAAGTGACGGTTGATCCGCTCACCGAGCCTCGGATAGCGGTGATCACCGACCCCGAACAAACAACTACCGAATTGACCCTCTCTTATCGTCATCGCCCAATGGATAGCAAGTATAACAATACTTTGATGAAGATAAAGACCGAAATGATCAATAATTTCGCCACTTTGATGCTCAACGAACGACTATCGAACATAGCCAAAGAGAGTGGCGCCCCCTTCCAAAGCGCCAACAGCTACACAACGGATTACTACATTCCATTCGACCTCTTCGCCTTGAACGGTGCCTCGCGCGAGGGCGAAGCGGCCAAAGCATTCAATGCCCTATACACCGAACTATTGCGTGCGGCGCGTTCGGGCTTTGTGGCTACGGAGTTTGAACGCCTGAAAGCCAATATGTTAGCTTCATACGAACAGGCTTACAACAATCGCAACGATCGCCATAACGATCAATTCACAAATGCTTTGCTCGATAATTTCAGCAATAACACCGCATATCCATCGGCAGAAACCAAGTATGAAATTCAAAAGCAGCTCATCGACCAAATAACGCTCGACCAGGTGAACGCTCAGATGGCCGATTTGGTTGGCCGCGATTGCGTGGTGACCTTAGTAGCCCAAGAAAAAGAGGGCATCACCTTGCCATCGCAAGACGAGCTAAGGGCCGCCATGAAAACGGTAGAAGCGCAAAATATTGCACCCTACACCGAACAAGTCAACACCAAACCGTTGCTCGACGCCTCGAAACTTCAAGGGAGCGCCGTGAAAAAAAGCGAACAAGGAAAATACCAAACAACGGTGTGGACTCTGAAAAATGGTATCCGCGTGGTGGTTAAACCGACCGAATATCAAGCGGACGAAATCATTCTGAAAGCCTTCAAAAAAGGTGGCCTTTCGACCGTGGCCTCGTTGGAGGATTTCTACTCGATCTTGATGTACGCTGATTTTAGTCGATTGGCTGGCTTGTCGGAATTTTCGGACACCGAACTCTCGCGCCTTTTGAGCGGCAAACAGGTGAGCTTGTCGCCTCGCATTGGCAATATCAGTGTTGGTTACGACGGGTCTAGCTCAAAGAAAGATTTTGAAACAATGCTCCAACTCAACTACCTATACGCCACCGCACCTCGTTTCGAGGCTCGCGATTGGCAGGTGATGATGGACAAAGTTTGCACTTCAATCAACGGACGTCTAAAAGATCCAATGCGCATCTTCCAAGATTCGCTGACCGTGAGCCTAGCCAACCACAACCCACGTATGATGCCGCGTAGTTTGGAACGTGTGAACAAAGCGTCTTTTGAAAAAATGAAAAAAGTGTATAACGACTTTTTTGCCCTGTCCGATGGGATGACCTTTATTATTACCGGTTCGGTAGATCCAGATACGATTCGCCCGTTGGTAGAAAAATATATCGGCTCGTTGCCAGTGGCCAAAAAAGCTAAAACACCAGTCATTGGCCCTTATGTGGTCGATCAACCAAAGGGTAAGATAGACAATATTTTCGTCACCCCTCAACAAGCCGGTCGTGTGACGGCCATGGTGGCCACTATGGGTGATGTGAATTATTCGCTGGCCGAAAAACTCAACCTCGAAGTGGCAGCATCGGCGCTTAACAACGCCTATACTCGCATCATTCGCGAGGCTAAGGGCGGCGCTTATGTGGTGCAAAATGGGATAGGTGTCGAATGCTTGCCTCGCCCCGTGTTTACTAACACAACGATCTTTTTGACCGACTCATCGAAACTCAATGCGGTGCTGCCCGAAGTGCAATTGTGCATCGACACGCTGCTAAGCAACGGGCCTTCGATCAACGACCTGAGCAAAGCCGTCGAGGCGATGAGCAAACAATTCACCCAAGACAATAACAGCAATAGTACTTGGTCTGGATATCTTTATGACTGGTATCTGACCGATGCCGACCCTTACACCACATACATCGAAGAGTTGCGCCGCATTACACCCGAAAGTGTGCGCCAAGCCGCAGTGCGTGCCTTCAAACAAGGCAACGTGGTCACCGTTATTCAAAAACCGTGACCGTCAAAACAACTAATCTATCGATAATCAAAAAAACTGACGTACAAAATTTTGTACGTCAGTTTTTTTATATGTATCTTTGCGGGTAGTTTTGCATGGCATTTGAGCTATAAGCAAAATGCGGTTGACTCTAATCAAAAGAGTCACAAAAAGGGAACATGGTGCTTCGTGGGCTGTTTTCGGGGATTAATCACTCCAAAAAACACAACACGAAAATTCCATGACAGTACCCGCTGCTGTAATTTTTCGACGATCGCTCTTGCTCTACGCGCCACTGCCCCCAACAAAAAAGGGTGGGAAGGCCACGAGAAGAGAAGTAGAAAATAAGTCAGAAGACCTGCCGCATAGCTTCGCCGAGCCAAAAACGCAAACCAATTAATTATTAACCAAAAAGATCGGCTCTCGGGAAAAAGAGCACCTTCGCTTTGGACGAAAAGGTTTTTTGAGTGTCACCAAGGGTCGTTATCTCTGTAACATTACCTCGCTGCTCGAAAGTTCTAGGCAAACACTCCTTTCCTTCCATCGATAGATGCGTGATTTCAACTCCCGAGAATCCGATTTTTTGAAAGAAAAAAACTTCTATGAAAATCAAATTCCCAGCCCTTATGCGTAGCGGAGTACACGCAGGGCGTCTCTCTCTTCTCGCCTTAACTATTTTACTGGCAGCTAGTTGTCAACATAAACAGGTTGGCCCCGACACGCCGCCCGTAGTAAAATCGGTGCTTGTCTTTAACGAAGGTCAATATCAAAGTGGCAATTCGTCGATCGTGGCCTACGACCCGATGGCGAAAACCGTGTCCGACGATATTTTTGCTCCGGCCAATAATGGCGCCAAATTGGGCGACGTGCCCACTTCGGCTACATTCCATGACGGACGCTTGTTTGTACCCATCAGCGGTTCGGGCAAGATTTATGTGATCGACCCTCTGACAAGCAAATTGATCGCCAAAATCACCGGTCTCGATTCGCCGCGTTATATCTATTTTGTCGACAAAACGAAGGCCTATGTGACCAATCTCAATGTAGCGAAAATCACGATCATAAATCCCGAAACGATGACCATCACCGGTTCGATAGACACGCCAACGGCTGCCGAGAGGTTGGTCAAGGTGGGCGATTATGTCTACTCTAATTTGTGGTCGTATGGCAATCAAGTGATCAAGATCGACCCCAAGACCAACGCCATTGTGGGGGCCGTCACCGTTGGTGTTCAGCCGATGGCTATGGTGGCCGACAAAAACGGCATGTTGTGGGTCATGTGCGACGGCGCGCAGTGGGATCCGGCAAGGGCCGAAGATGCTTCGATGGCGAAGATCGACCCTCGGACGATGAATGTCAGTCAGAAGTTCATAATGCCTAAGGTTTCGGCGTTTGGCTTGCGCATGGAGATGGATAATATGAGCGAAAATATATATTATTTAACTGACGCGGTCTATAAAATGTCGGTTTCGGCTTCTGCTTTGCCTACGGTGCCGGTTGTTACTTTGGCCAAGGGTGTGAGCGGTTATTCGTTGGGTGTGAATCCGATGAATGATGATATTTATGTGGGAGATGCTGTGGATTACACTCAGCGCGGCATGGTTTATCGTTATTCGGCCAAGGGTGAATTGTTAGATAAATTCACGGCAGGTATTGTTCCTGCGTTTTATTATTTTTCGTCGGGCAAGATGTAGGTTATTTTTTGCCGGGTAAGATGTAGGTTATTTTTAGGATTTGTTTATTTTAATTCGTGGTGCAGCTTTTTGTGTTTTGCGATCTTGGGGGATTGCATTGCGCGGAGAGCTGTTTTTTGTTTTTATTGAGTGCAGGTGGTGGGGTTTGTGGCGTGCTTGGCTTGGCTTGGCTTGTGCCAAGCTATAACCAGTTAAGAAAAACGAAGCGTCCAAGAGAGCAGTTAAGAAAAGCGAAGTGTCCAAGAGAGCAGTTAAGAAAAACGAAGTGTCCA
>JAVWYC010000098.1:0-7051 GCA_036661755.1 Mucinivorans sp.
CTGGTTCTTGAAAACTGCGTTTTTCTGAACCAGCTCCCAGTGATTCCGTTTCTTTCTTAACTGCTCTTAAAAACTTCGCTTTTCTGAACCGGCTCTAGCTCAGCCTAAGCGCACGCCCCTCACCCACAACGCTCTATTGACAAGCATGGCATAACAATAAGTAAAACCGCCTACAATACGCTTGCCAAATCATCCGCCTCGCTGCAACTAGCATCACTCAAATCAAGAACCGAACGTATGGCGTAACTATCTAATCGATCAATAAATAATGTCTGCTGCAACTCCCGACTCTCTGCGGCCTGCTCTTTCACACCCACACTACCCTCAAAATCCATCAACCCAATAGCCGTATCAATCAACCGACCTATACTGTTCTTAGTTGGATTCGTAGGCAAAAAAACGTAAAGCTCAACCTTCGCTCGCGTAAGAGCCACATAGAGCATGTTCAAATTATCGACCATGCTATACACCCCTTCACGCAAGTAATCTGACCGAAAAACAGAGTCGTTTAACTCCTTTTTATAATTGACCGGGAAAGGGTTAAATGTACTGTAAGGTTCAATATCGCTCGACACCCAAAGTCGCGTTTTGCTCGACGGTGTGACACTCCACGAGGCAAAAGGAATGATAACGATCGGAAATTCCAAGCCCTTGGCCTTGTGGATCGTGAGCACGGTAATGGCCGATTGCGCACCGGAAAGAGGCAGAGTAACCTCGCGATGATGTTCGTCCCAATAGAGCAAAAAAGCACTAATATCGGCACTCGCTTCGAGCGTGAATTTATAAATTTGTTCGTAGAGCGTTTGCAAATAAGCCGGTTCGAGCGCCTGTAAAGAAAAATAAGCGATCGTTGCCTCAAGCGCTTCGATAGGCGAACGATGAGTCAAAAGCATAAAAAATTGTTCATCTTCACCCGTTGGAACGTTCGTGAAATCGCGCCCCAAATAGTGATTAATAGCCCCCAAAGTGATTTTATCACCCGAAGTGGCGTAACGAAAAACATTCACCACAAAAGCCACAACAGACGAAGCGCTGATAGTTAGAACTTCATCGCTGACAATGGGTAAAGATCTATCAATGAGAGCCTTAGCCACTTGTTTACCTTCGTCACGTCGACGTACGAGGATCGCAATATCTTGCATTTTATAGCCACGCGCCAAGGCATCGTCTATGGTGGCGATCATCTGTTCTAGCGCTTGATCTGTTGATTCGTAACGATCCAGGGACACATAACCTCGCCTTGGAGTAGCTTTTGTCGGCGCAATGTTCTGCACCGAATCGCTATACGATCGAGGCAAAGCGGTGATCAGAGTATCATAAAGTTCACCACGCTCGCCACTCGACAAAAACTCAGCAACGTTATTTTGAGCAACACGTAGAACACTACTAATCAACGAATTATTAAAATCTACGATTTCAGCTTCGCTACGATAGGAGGTATTGAGCGGTTCGAGCGCTTCGATCATGCCTTGAAATTCGTCAGCCGCTTTGTAGCCCAAAATATCCCAATCTCCGCCGCGCCAACGATATATTGCCTGTTTCACGTCGCCAATGAGCATCACTCGCCGTGCATCAATTTCTGTGGCCACAATTTCATGCAACAGAGGCAAAAATCCGCGCCATTGCGCCGAAGAAGTATCTTGAAATTCGTCAATAAAAATAGTAGAATACCGGCTGCCTAGTTTCTCGAAAATGAATGGGACAGAGGCTTGTTGGGCTATCTGGTCAATAAAATCGGTCGAAGAGCTAATTGCCATTTTGCCTTGTTGGGCAAGCACCTCGTCGAACGATTTTTTGAGACGCGAAAGCAATAAATAACGCGAAAAATTACCTTCCAAAGCCTCGAAAGTCGAACGAGCACACGCATTTTGGTCATAAAAAGTAATGATCGAGGCCACCGAACGCACAATGTCAGGCAAAATAGACTTTATCGCAGCAACATTATTGGATTTTTCGTTATAGGCCGACTCCGGATTGTCGGGCAAAGCCGCAAAACGTTTACCATAACTAACAATATCCTCGCCACGCGCTATGCGGAACAAATAGTGCGCAAAACTGGTCGACCCATATTTGAAATCCGACGGATCAAGGCCTACATTTTCGATCAATTGACACGTCGCGGCACATGCCTGACGCAAAAGATCGCCCGAACGATCGTACTCTTTCTTGAGATTTGAGAAAGCAGCTATCAACTCCTCGGCCGAATAGGGCGAAGGCGAAAAATCGCTATTGAAAATTTCGGGACTAATCTTATAAAGTTCATCTTCTACATTCCAACGCACACCACGATCGAGCCGCTCGCCAATCAAACGCTCCAAGAGCTGCCCCAACAGATGATCCTCGCCACTATGCTCAATCAATCGATCGATGGCCGTTAAGATTGACTGATTACTCTGAATCTCAACCTTATACGTAAAATCAAGCCCCAGCTCACGAAAGAAACTACGTACAATTTTCTGGAAAAACTTGTCGATAGTCATCACCGAAAAAGCCGAAAAATCGGTTAAAATCAAGCGCAAAGCCTCCCGCGCACGCACCGCCACAACAGATGGCGCGAGCGCTGTTTGTTGAACAATCCGGCTCGCAAAAGCCGACTTCTTGCCCTCTGCCAAGGCGGCCAACTCTTCCACTATACGACGCTTCATTTCGGCCGTCGCTTTATTGGTGAAAGTCACCGCCAAAATCTCGCGATAGGCTTGCGGACGCTCCACCACCGCTCGACAATACTCCAAAGCCAAGGTGAAAGTCTTGCCCGAACCAGCCGAAGCACGAACTATAGCCAAAGGCTGAGCCATTGCTTAGGCTCTAATTTTAAGGATCGCCTTGTGCACCACACCACTACCAACCAAGGGCGCGTGGGCATCTTCAGGGAAAAAAATCACCATATCATTTTGCTCGGCATCGAGATAGCTCGACGAGGCATCTTCAAAAAAACCTATATCGTTTTTTGTGTCAAATTCACCTTTTGGAGCCATGCAAGCGGCTCGCGATTTGTAACCGAAACTTTCGCTGCCAGACAGAACAACCTGCACGTCAATATATTGGTCGTGCACTTCGAGCTTAGCTTCACTCTTTGAGCGTTTTGTGCCATCGACAATCATCACAAAACAATCATCGCCTACGATTGGGTAACGACCAACTTTGGCATTGATATTTTTGAGCAAAAACTCAATACCCGCCTTGAAAAGAGGATTAATAGAATAGTAACGCTCTGCGTTTTTGAGGTTAGAAAGTACCATTTTTTTTAGAAATTAAATTATTACCAAAGGAGTGAAAAACGAAAAATGTACAGATCCATATTTGCGCATTTGTTCAAAATTCGGTTCGCTCGAAAAATCATATTTTTTGGAATGCTCCACCACCAACAAACCACCTTTGTTCAATATATTTTTAGCCAAAATCATCTGAGGCAACTGCTCGACACCCTCCATATCATAGGGAGGATCGGCAAAAATAATATCGAAACATTCGTTTTGCTTGCCCTGTAAATACGACAACACATTGCTGCCCACACACTGCACAAGGCCATCTAAGCCCAATTTATGAACCATCTCTTTGATGAATGACATATGCTGGGCGTTCAGCTCGACCGACACCACACGCTGCGCACCACGCGAGGCCGCCTCGTAACTAATGGAGCCCGTCCCGCTGAAAAGATCCAAAAAAGTCACCTCACCAAAATCATAGCGATTGGCCAAAATGTTGAAAAGATTTTCTTTTGCAAAGTCTGTCGTTGGCCTAGCACTGAAATTTGACGGCGGAGTGATCGTTCGACCACGCATTTCGCCTGCAACTATTCTCATAATCTAACTAAAAATAAAGGATCAGCCACCACATTGATCACGGCATAATAACTCCTAAAAAGCGCCTCAATCTCAGCACTCACTGTGCCACACAAAGAGAGCGTAAAACCCTGAGCACCATCGCATTGAAGAGCTTGACCCGCAAAATAAAGCAAATCTTCGCCATTTGTATAACGTACGCTACGCGCTGTGTGAAGCCTGCCATTCATATCGCTCACCACAATATGCGCCACACCGTGGGTCAAAAAAACAGTAATCGAACCACTTGCCGTTTGTTCAATCAATGGCACCAAAGGGTGGCTCCACTCTACGTTGGGAAAAATGCTCCCCACATAATCTTCCACCTGCCCATCGAGCGCCCACACCACTACATGCTGCGGATCGGACAACGAATCGGTTGACTCTGGCCGCAAGAGCGCCGAGGGCATAGCCCCCAAAGCGGGGCAAGCCACCTTCACCCTGCCGGGCATGGCACAAAGATTCATCGCCATCAGATAGTCTTTGGCCGCTTGATCTTGATACACTTCCGCCGGCACAACCATAGCCGATTCGGTGAGAGAAAAGAGCACTACCCGACTTGGCAATTGAACTTCGATATAATTCTTAATCACAGCCAAATCGTCGGCCTTAACCTCGGCCGCGACAAGCTCCACCGAGCCCTGCTCTGTCAAACTACGAAGCGAAAAAGAAAATCCATCCAGATCGATCTGAATGGATAATTCTGTATTGTTCATGTAAAATGATTTTATTCCCAGTTGCCGGCTTCGTTGTTGGCCGCTTCAAGCGAGCCTACCTTCAAGCCATCGGCACGTTTAAGGGTATTAACTTTGATATCACGATAATTGATGAGCTCTTGTTTGTCCAAATCACCAAGGAAATCGACATAAGGAGCCAATGCTTCAAAGACCGGCACCATCATTTTAGATTCGGTAAGGAAAGAAATAGTGTCCATTTTGAACTCTTTAATTGCTCCGGTAGCTTTGTCTGAGTAAGGGATATAACGTATTTGCTTTACATCGAAATCTGCACCACGATTATTAAATAGTGTGTCTTTGTAAGGGACGTATGAAATGTAACGTTTCACCATACCCGCAGCAGCGGCAGCTGAGTCATATTCCGACCCAATCATCAGAGTAACAGGCATTGAGTCGTTTTCGACAAAAGAGATCAATTGATCAAACGAACCTGCAAATTTAGTGTATTTAGCACGGTAGGCACGTTGAGCAGTACGAATATCTTTCAGACGTTCAATCACTGCCGTTTCGCGTTCGGCTCTTGTTTTTTCGAACTTCAAAGGAGTGTCGAAAAGAATAAAAAGCCAATAGCCAAGAGCCAAAATAGCCACGGCAAAAAGAATTTGAAGAATTGCTTTCATATTTTAATAGATTTTTTTGATTATCTTTGTTCTATGCTTAACTCTCATATCGCGACCCAAATATACAACAATTTTGGTTTCCAACCAACTTTGGAACAAAAAAATGTAATAAATTCTTTAGCTGACTATATTTCTACCAGTCAACAAGGTGATATTTTCATTCTCAACGGCTATGCAGGCACTGGTAAAACCACGTTAATAGCGGCCTTGGTGACCACTTTAGAATCCTTATCGATCGAGTATTCATTGCTTGCCCCAACCGGGCGAGCGGCCAAAGTTATGAGCCAATACAGCGGACACAACGCTCATACGATCCACAAAAAAATCTATCGACGCAGTAGCGCCGGGGCTTCGGGGGGGACATTTTCGCTTCAGCTCAACAAATCGCACGACTCGATTTTTATTGTCGACGAGGCTTCGATGCTCTCCAACGGGTCGTTCGACACCTCGTCATTTGGATCGGGTTGTTTGCTCGACGATCTGCTGCAATACATCAATAGTGGTGCGCGCAATAGGTTGATCTTGGTGGGCGACCACGCACAGCTGCCTCCCGTGGGTCTTGATTATTCGCCAGCTTTGAATGATCAATATATGTGTAAATACGGCACCGTTCATTACCACACGCTCAAAGAGGTAGTACGTCAAGCCCAAGACTCGGCTATCTTGCTCAACGCCACAGCCTTACGCGATAATATCGAAAAGGAGAAGCTCATTTTGCCTCATTTCGACCTCTGCGCCAAACAAGTGGTCAGAGTATCGGGGTCGGAGCTTATCGAGAGTATCGAAGATTCATTCCGAGCTGTTGGCCGCGAGGATACTATTATAATAACACGTTCCAACAAGCGCGCCAATGTGTTCAACAATGGTGTTCGGGCTCGTGTGCTTGATTTGGAGGAAGAGTTAACCGCTGGCGATATGATAATGATTGTCAAGAATAATTATTATTACACTTCGCTTGACAAGGAGTGCAAAATCGATTTCATTGCCAACGGTGACGTAGCTATTGTGGAGCGTGTGTTGAGTCATCGTCAGATATATGGTTTTCATTATGCTTTGGTTCGTTTGCGTTTGCCCGATTATGAGGATTACACTTTTCAGGCTAATGTTTTGTTAGACACTTTGCAGAGCGAGTCGCCTTCGCTCACGCGCGAGCAGAGCAGTTTGCTTTTTTCGACCATCGAGCAAGATTACGCTCACATTGGCGAAAAGCGTAAGCGTTATGCTCAGATTATGCAGAACCCGTATTTCAATGCTTTGCAAGTCAAATTTTCGTATGCAATAACTTGTCATAAGGCTCAGGGTGGTCAATGGCAGCATGTTTATTTGGATCAGATGCTTTTTGGTAGCGAGCCTATAACGCGCGATTTCCAGCGTTGGTTGTACACGGCTATTACCCGTGCTCAGACGCGTTTGCATTTAATTAATTGGCACGACGATTTTTTCGTAAGCAGGTAGGTTGTGTGGGGTTTGGGGTGCTTGAGCTTAGGCCAAGCTAGACCCAGTTCAGGAAAACGAAGTTTGCAAGAGCAGTTCAGAAAAACGAAGTTTGCAAGAGCAGTTCAGAAAAACGAAGTTTGCAAGAGCTGGTTCAGAAAAAAACGGAATCACTGGGAGTTGGTTCAGAAAAACGCAGTTTTCAAGAACAGTTAAGAAAAGTGACGTTTCCAAGAGCTGATTCAGAAAAACGAAGTTTTTCAAAAAAAGTTATTGCTGTCCGGTAAAAACTAGAAACGAGATAATCACCCTTGCGGAGCTACTGTAAAATGGCAGTTCCGCATATGATTTCGAAAAGCAAGCCCCCCCTTAGTCAAAAAGTGAGGGCATCGGCGGCGATAAACTTCTCTGTGCGATGATTTCGAGCCATGCTTTTTCG
>JAVWYC010000099.1:0-6875 GCA_036661755.1 Mucinivorans sp.
CCACCCACCAATCGCGCCGAACCATTGTCGAATAACCCCCGCGAAAGAAAAACCGGCGCCGGATTACCCGGGCCAAAAGGAGCAAAACGATCGAGCGAACGACGCAACGTTGGCGTGATCTCAGACAACGAAACCTCCATATCTATATCTATCTGCTGCACCAAGTCGGCCACCGCAATATGCTTCTCAACATAGGCCTCGAAACGTTCGCAAAAAGCGTCCAGATTTTCGGGCTTCATCGTTAGGCCGGTCGCGTAGGTGTGCCCACCGAAATTTTCGAGCAAATCTGCACACGACTCAACCGCTTCATAAAGGTCAAATCCAGGCACCGAACGCGCCGAACCTGTGATGAAACCATTACTCTGAGTGAGCACCACCGTGGGGCGATAATAAGTCTCAATCAAACGCGAAGCAACAATGCCCACCACACCCTTCATCCAAGCCGGGTTGAAAATTATGGTGCTCTTTTTGTTTGCCGCCGTTGGATCGTTTTCCAACAACATACGCGCCTCGGAAGTGATCACACGATCGGCCTCTTTGCGCAAGCGATTGAACTCCTCGATTCGATTAACGTAATAAAAAGCGCGATCTTTGGTAGGCGCTGTGAGCAAACGCACCGCATTGCGCCCTCCACTTTGTGCCCTTGGGTCGTTGTGATCTATATCGATTTCCATACGTCCCGTGGCGTTGATTCGTGGGCCTATCTTGAAAACAATATCCTCGATCAACATTCTGTGACGCTCCAAACCGCAAATCTTGATAATGGCGGCCAACCCCTTATTGGCCTTGTCGGAGTTGAGCTGTTGAAGGCCAAAATAGCCCATCACACGATTCTCGTCAACCAGAGGCACAATGTCGGCCGCAATGCTAACTACCACCAGATCAAGCAGATAGGCAATTTGGTCGACCGGGACACCTTTGTGTGCGCAGTAGGCCTGCACCAATTTGAAGGCCACACCGCAACCCGACAACTCTTTGAAGGGATAGTGGCAATCGACTCGCTTTGGATCGAGCACCGCCACAGCAGGCGGCAAAATCTCGTCAGGCAAATGGTGGTCGGTCACAATAAAATCAACGCCATGAGCCGCCGCATACTCCACCTCTTGGGTGGCTTTGATCCCGCAATCCACGGTGATGATGAGTTTCACGCCATTGTCGGCCGCGTAGTCAATTCCGCGATGCGAAATGCCATAGCCTTCGGCATAACGATCCGGGATATAGAACATTATATCCTTGGAATAGGTCGAAAAAAAGTTATATAACAACGATACTGCCGACGTTCCATCGACATCATAGTCACCGTAAAGCATTATTCTCTCGCCGCTATCCAAGGCACGTTCTATGCGTTCGATGGCAACTTTCATATCGAGCATCAAAAACGGATCGTGAAGATCAGAGAGCGATGGGTTGAAAAACTTTTGGGCGGCTTCTACCGTTTCTACTCCTCGTTGATAGAGCAAGGCGGCCAACGGCGGTTCAAGCCGTAGGCCGGATGATAGCCTTTCGACCATCGGCCGAGGGGCAGACGGTCGAACGACCCATTTTTTAATAGTTTGCATTGTATATGTTTCATTTTTTTATTCTAAATTTTGAACCACAGATAATTTATCTTTCTTGGTTTGTTGTTGTCACTATTTCGCATGCGAAATGTTGTTCAAAGTGGCTACAAAAAGCCTCTTTTACGCTGTTGACATCTACATTTTTGTCACGCCCCATGCGTTGCATTTCGGCCGCTATCGAGCTCACGCCACGATCGGTAAAGCCACAAGGGTTGATATGCGAAAAATATTTCAAATCGGTTGTCACATTGAGCGCCGCGCCGTGCATTGTCACCCCGCGCGAGGCACGAACACCGATGGCTGCAATCTTGCGCCGACCATCAAGCCACACTCCCGTGGCGCCTGCGCTACGTCCGCCCACGATATCCCACTGCCCGAGGGTGTCGATGATCACTTGTTCCAACTTATATATATAGTCACGCAAGGAAACGCCCATTTTATCTAGATCGAGAATCGGATAAATCACCAATTGGCCCGGGCCATGGTAGGTAATATCGCCACCGCGATCCACGTGGACAAAGGTCGCCCCGATGCGCGCTAAAAATTCATCGCTCACCAACAAATTATTTTCGGCGCCACTTTTGCCCAACGTATATACGTGTGGGTGTTCCACCATGATGAGCGTGCCGGGGCGTTCGCCTTGGCGCACAGCCTCGAAACATTCGCGTTGCAAGGCCCAAGCCTTCATGTATGGCATCACTCCTGCCTCTATTTTTTCGACCTGTATCATAAGTGTGCATGATATGAAGAACGCACCAAAGGTGCACTCTCGAAGTGAGTAAATCCAAGCGTCATCGCAAATTCTTTGTATTGGGCAAATTCATCGGGACTCACATAGCGTTCCACCGGAATATGGTTCTTTGTGGGTTGCAAATATTGCCCTATCGTGCCGCGGCGAACGCCAACCGCGTATAGGTCGCGCAAGGTTTGGCACACTTGATCGTTTGTTTCGCCAAGGCCCACCATCAGCCCACTTTTGGTGTCTACTCCTCGACGGGCAAGGTAGTCGAGCATGGCAAGTGACGTGTCGTATTTGGCTCGCGAGCGCACCAGAGGTGTGATCGAGCTCACCGTTTCTATGTTGTGCCCCACAATGTGGGCTCGGGCAGCGATAATAATGTCGAGTAATTCGGGCCTAGCGTCGAAGTCCGGCACTAAAATTTCGATCGTTGTCTTAGGATTTTTCGCTGCAATGGCCTCTACGGTTGCCTTCCAATGGGCAGCTCCGCCGTCGGGCAGATCGTCTCTGTCGACCGATGTGATAACACAATGCGTAAGGCCCATAATCTGAATTGATCGAGCTATTTTGAGTGGTTCGTCAGCGTCCAAAGCGGCAGGTCGCCCTGATTTTGTGGCACAAAAACGACAAGAGCGGGTGCAAATATCGCCCGCGATCATGAAAGTAGCCGTGCCATGTGCCCAACATTCAGACATATTGGGGCACTTGCCACTACTGCAAATGGTGTGAAGGTTATGCTCCCTTACCAGGGAGGCAACCGAGCTATAAGCTGCGCTTTGTTGTAATCTAATTTTAAGCCATTCAGGTTTAGAGCCCACCTTCTCACATTTTAGAGAAGACATGTTAGTGTTTTTTTATTAATGGCTCAAAGGTAATAAAAAAAAGTTGGATATTAGTTGCACTTTCCAATTATAATTTCGCGGCATTTTGGATCTATGTTTAATATTTCGTTAAAAACTACTATCTTTGTGCTCTAAATATTTTGTTCTAAAACTTTAAGAAAATTTCAATAAAACAGCATGGCAACAACAGCAGACATCAAAAACGGAATGTGCATTGAATACAATGGCAAAACTTTTATCGTAGTGGATTTCCAACACGTCAAACCGGGCAAGGGCCCTGCCTTTGTGCGCACCAAACTCAAAAACCTGGAAAATGGCCGCACAATAGACAACACTTTTACCGCCGGCGTGGCTATCGAGCCTGTCAGAGTAGAGCGTCGCCCATACCAATACCTATATGAAGACGACATGGGTTGCAACTTTATGCACACCGAAACTTTCGAGCAAATTCACATCGATCGATCAATGATCGACAATTCTGACCTCATGAAAGAGGGACAAGTTGTTGACGTGATGTTCCACACCGATAAAGAAGTTGTCCTGTCGGCCGAATTACCGCCAATTGTGGACATGGAAGTCACATACACCGAACCCGGTTTCAAAGGCGACACCGCGTCTAGCAATGCCCTCAAACCGGCAACCGTAGACACAGGCGCCGAAATCCGTGTACCGCTCTTTATCACAACGGGCGAAAAAATTCGCGTCGATACTCGCACTCGCGAATACTACGAACGTATAAAATAACCTCCCTTGCGGGAAGTCGCTAACACACAAAAAAACCGATGATACAACTAAATTTAACGCCAAAGGAGGCACACGAAAAGGCCGCGAATTTAGCTGCTAATGAACGTATTACACGCCGCTCGATCGATGCTCGTCGTCGCGGCGACGTTCGCGTGTTGCTCTCTATCGAGAGTGGGGTTCCGGACACTCAAAGCGAAGCCTTCAAACCGCAAAACGTAAGCGCAGCGCGCCCTGTGATCGTTGTCGGTTCGGGGCCGGCGGGATTGTTTGCCGCGATAGAGCTCATCGAGCGTGGGATAAAACCCATTGTTTTGGAGCGCGGCCTTCCCGTCAGCGCTCGCAAGGTCGATATTGCTGCCATTTCGCGTGGACAAGCCGTGCCCTCCAATTCTAACTACTGCTTTGGCGAGGGTGGCGCAGGAACTTTCTCGGACGGCAAACTATATACGCGCAGCAAAAAACGGGGCAATAACCAACGAGTGCTCGAAATTTTCCACCACTTTGGAGCCGACCCCCAGGTGCTCTATCAAGCTCACCCACACATTGGAACCGACAAACTACCTCGCATTATCGAGAATATGCGAAATTCAATTATCGAGTGCGGAGGCGAAATCCGCTTTGAAAGTCATGTGAACGATTTGTTGATCGAAAACAACGTCTGCCGCGGTGTGGTTATCGACAGCGGCGAACAGATCATGGCGCAGGCCGTGATCTTGGCCACCGGGCACTCCTCACGCGATGTGTATGAATTACTCCATAACAAAGGGGTGCTGCTCGAAGCCAAACCCTTTGCCGTGGGCCTTAGGGTAGAACACAAACAAAGTTTAATCGACACAATACAATATAAAAGTGCAGAGCGAGGCCCTTACTTGCCTGCTGCTTCATATTCGCTTGCTGTGCAGAGCAAAGATCGCGGCGTGTATAGCTTTTGCATGTGCCCCGGTGGTTTTATTGTGCCCGCCGCCACAGCCGCAGGCGAGTGTGTGGTGAATGGCATGTCGACCTCCGGACACAATAATATATACGCCAATGCAGGCGTGGTGACCGAAGTTAGGATAGATGATCTTGGCGATTTCACAAAACATTTCGGCGTGTTGGCCGGTTTGCAATTCCAGCGACAATTAGAACAAATGGCCTTTGCGCAAGGTGGTGGGCAGGGTAATCGTGCCCCGGGCGAGGGCCTTTGGGATTTCGTTGGTGGCAAAACGCCATCGGAGTTGCTGCCAACCTCATATCACCCCGGCTTAACGCTGAGTGCTATGGATCGGTGGTTGCCCAAATTTGTGAGTGCAGCTCTGCGCGATGGATTGAAACAATTTGATCAAAAAATGCGTGGCTACCTAACGGCCGATGCGCAAGTGATTGGCGTGGAGAGTCGCACCAGTTCGCCGGTGCGCATACCTCGCAACCCGTTGACTTTTTGCCATGTGCAAGTTGCGGGGCTCTATCCGTCGGGCGAAGGTTCGGGCTACGCGGGTGGGATCTTATCATCGGCTGTTGATGGGATTGCGGTGGCCGCGGCCGTGAGCGAAGCTATCGGCTCATAAAAACAGATAAAAAAAAGATTGTCGATCGCCCTCCTCGAAAAAAAACACACAACAATATACACCAAAGTTATGGTCAACGCACCTGCCTCCAAAAGTTATGCACAACGCGCCATTGCGGCAGCCTTACTCGCCTCTGGCCGATCGGTGCTCTTTGGGGTCGACCCGAGCGACGACACTCTGGCGGCGCTCGATGTGGCAAGGCGCTTGGGTGCCAAAATTAGCAACGAAGGCTCAACCTATTATATTGATGGCGGTTTTGATCCGCAAAGCAACGAAATTTCGATCGGCGAATCGGGGCTATCTACGCGACTTTTCACGCCAATTGCAGCCTTGGCTCGCCAGCCGATCACAATCACAGGCCATAGTTCGATCCTTCGTCGACCGATGGATATGATGATCGAACCGCTGCAATCGCTTGGTGTTAAGGTCGATAGCCACAATGGCTTTTTGCCTCTTACGGTTCATGGCCCGATGCTTGGCGCGCAAGGGGTGAGGGTCGATGGTTCGATTAGTTCGCAATTTCTCACCGGTTTACTCACCGCCTTACCCCTTGTTGATGGCGATACGACATTGCTAGTCAATGATTTGCAGAGTAGGCCGTATATCGATATTACGCTCGATGTGTTGCATCAATTTGGCATTAAAATCTCGCACGAGGCTTATAAAACATTTCATATCGCCGGTAATCAGCGCTACACTCCAACGCAATACACCATCGAGGGTGATTGGAGTGGTGCTTCGTGCCTTTTGGTTTTACGTGCCATTGCGCATGGCGATTTCACCATTGGCAATCTCAACCCCCAGTCGGTGCAGGCCGACCGAGCGATTGAACGCGCTATAGTTATGGCAGGCGATGAGCTTCGAGGCTTTACATTCGACGCTAGGGATTGTCCCGATCTTTTTCCGGCTTTGGTTGCTTTGGCTTCACATTGCCGTGGTGTAAGCCAAATCATTGGCACTAAGCGTTTAACGCACAAAGAGAGCGATCGCGCGGTGACTCTTCGCGATGAATTTGAGAAGTTGGGCATTCAGATCGACATTTCGCAGCCCGACATTATGATCGTTCATGGGCAGACGCGCGAGGGGTGGGCCGAGCGTTCCTCTCATGAGGAGATAGTTATTGACGCCCATGGCGACCATCGGATTGCGATGGCGACGGCGGTTGCCGCATGGGATTGTCCTAATGTTGCGGTTGAGCCTCGCACGGCTGTCAACAAATCATATCCAGCTTTTTGGCATGATTTCGACATTTTGAGAGCTGAGTTGCGTCGTAGATAATTTTCATTGGCATTGGTGGTTGGTTTCTTTCAATTCAGCTCAACTCAACTCAACTCAACTCAACTCAATTCAACTCAACTCAGCTAGACACTGCAATCAAATGCCACGCGTGGCCGCGGGTTTGGGGCGCGCAGCCCCAAGTAGCACGGTTGTGGCGGAACGCGAG
>JAVWYC010000100.1:0-6837 GCA_036661755.1 Mucinivorans sp.
GGTGATTAGCCCTATCTTAGTTACGAGAAAAGTTTTACCGGACAGCAATATTTCTTTTTCTTATTTGCTCTTGGGAAATTCGTTTTTTTGCTCTTGAAAACTTCTTTTTCTGAACTACTCAGTGAATAATTGAGTTAAACCGAAAGAAATCATCAAAATAAAACCAAACCGAGGCATTCTATTTCCGAATCTAATCATTATGCTTCCAAGCCAATCAAACCTACACACAAACAAACAACAAAGCCGCACCCATAAAATGAATTATGAACACGGCCATGAAATAATTAATCAACAACTACTTAGATAACTTCTGTACCTCTCGCTGGAAATCACTCAACACATTCATGTAATTCATAAAAGCCTCGTAAGGCGAATCATATGGGTTGAAATAACTGTGCACATCACCGTCAGAAAACCACTTAGTACACATGTAGTAAAAATGGTCGGAACCCTGCAAAGCATTGAAAACATAAGTCATATTAGGATCGTTGATCTCCACTATCTTTTCACGCAAAGCATACAACTTCGCAAAAGCTTCATCTTGAAGCTCGTTGCCCAACCACGCCGATACATCTCGCTCCTCGTCTGCCCACGAAATAGGATGCGGCACATGCAAAATCGCCGTACTCTGACACTCCTGAGCAATCTGGGAAGGAGTCTTCATTTGTAATTTATCCGAAGCAACAACCGCATTAAAGAAAGCCTCCATAAATTCAAAAATACCCTCTTTGGCCTTGTTGTGCTCACCAAAAGTTTCGTAATCCATAAAAAGATTCACGATCTCACCCTTGTTTTCCTCGTCCGATAGCCACGACACATATTTATCGGCCGTCAAAGGATACTCCGCCCAACCACGATCGGCAAAACGGAAAGCAATATCGTCAGATAATTTATAATTACGCAACAAAAGCTTCAAGTTCTGCTTTATCGGATTGGCATATATAAAGTTAGGCGATTTCCAACCCAAAATCTGTTTGGCGCCCTCTGTTAACATCGCTTCAAACCCCATCTCTTGCACAATTTCACCAATCGTATCAGAATAGATCAACTCGGTGTTGCGAAACACTTTCGGACGCTGACCAAAGAGCTCGTCAATGGTGTCGCTATGTTGCACGATCTGTTTCTCGAACTCCGCACGCGAGGTGAGCGAAGCCAAAGAGTGAGCGTAAGTTTCGCCCAGAAACTCAACGCAACCAGTATCGGCCAAAGCACGAAAACTCTCAATCACTTCGGGCGCATATTGGCGAAATTGCTCGATCGCTGTACCAGAAATCGAAAAAGCAACTCGCAATTTACCCTGAGAACGAGCAATCAAACCAAGTAACAACGCATTCATTGGCAAGTAGCTGTCGTGAGCCACGCGTTGCATGACGGTACGATTCAAAAAATCGTCGAAATAAAAGTGATCCTTACCCATATTGAAAAAACGATACTTCTTCAGACGATAAGGTTGATGCACTTGGAAATATAGGCAAAGATTTTTCATTGAATTATGATTTTTGATTTTGAATTTTGAATAATTTAGCAAAGTTCAAAATTTCAAACAAGTGAATTATAAATGTCTTTGAGTTTAGCTGCCGCGCCGTCCCATTTGAGCGTATTGACCTCAGCCATGCCCTTGTCCTTAAATATTTTAGAAGCAGACGGATAGGTCAACAAACCATAGATAGCATCGGCCATAGCGTCTACGTCCCAATAATCGACCTTCACGGCGTAATCCAACACTTCGGCCACACCGGATTGTTTGGAAATAATACAAGGAACGTTACTTCGCATGGCTTCCAGAGGCGAAATACCAAAAGGCTCGCTCACCGAAGGCATGATGTAAATGTCAGACAAGGCAAACATTCGCTGCACGTCGTCGCCCTTGAGGAAACCCGTAAAATGGAACCGATCCGATATACCGAGCTTGGCCACGCGCCGCACAACGTGGTTGAGCATGTCGCCCGAACCAGCCATCACAAAGCGCACGTTGTCAACTCGTTGCAACACTTTCGCCGCAGCTTCGACAAAATAATCGGGCCCTTTTTGATAGGTGATACGCCCCAAGAAGGTGACTATTTTATCTTCCACACCGCGTTCTTCTTTTTCTTCGTCTTTTTCTGCTGTTTTGAATAGCACACCGTTGTGGACTGTCACCACTTTGTCGGGTGCGATGCCATATTTGTCGATACACGTTTGCCGAGTCATGTTAGACACGGCGCACACTTTGTCGGCCGCCATCATGCCTGTGCGTTCGATGTTATAGACCACCGTGTTCACATTTTCGCCCGTACGGTCGAACTCCGTAGCGTGGATATGCACAACGAGCGGCTTACCCGACACGCGTTTGGCTGCAATCCCGGCATAATAAGTCAACCAATCGTGAGCGTGAATCACATCGTATTGTCCTTCGAGATCTTTGGCCACTTGGGCCGCCACCACTGCATAGCGCGCCACTTCTTCCATGAGTGTTGCGCCATACTTGCCACTAAAAGTGTAGCGTTGTTTCCAAATATCGCTCTGTGCCATATGGCGATCTTTTTGATATTCGTCGTAACGTTCTTCGTACTCTTCGGGCGATAGATAAGGCACCATATTTGAATTGATGTGAATGAAACTCAAATGTTTATAGAACTCACTATCTTCGTTCAGAGTACCATATTGCGCCTCGACATCCGACGCATTTTGAACACGAACATAACGTTGATCTTCGTCGCCATAAGCTCGCGGAACAACAAATATCACCTCAACACCTGCGTGCGAAAGCGCGCGAGTCAACCCATAACAAGCAGTACCTAGTCCACCTGCAATATGTGGTGGAAATTCCCACCCAAACATCAATACTCTCATCTCTTCTTCTTAATTTATTATTTCTATTTTCATTTTCTTCACAAAAAGCCACAAACAATCAATTTGTTATTCACATATTTTTATATTGATTGATCATTTCATTGATTGTCAGGACAGCCCCCACGCTAGGCGCATAGGAGATAGTGCCACCGGGCGAATGTGGAGGGTCGCCATCGTAGACCTCGGGCACCGAGCCAACCCCATAATTGAGCACATCTTCTTTGAAATTGTTGAGCAAATCGGTCGCCTCGCTCAAAAAAGCCTGCCCATGAATGGCGAACGAAGCCCGTACGTAATGCTCCAAAAGCCAAGGGAAGGCAGTCCCTTGGTGAACCGCGGCCTCACGTTGCTGAGGATCTCCATTGGCACGCCCATGGTAGGCCACATTGCGCGGCGAGAGTGTCCGCACGCCACGAGTGGTTAACAAATGGTTTGCCACAGTGCGAAGCACGCACCCCTTACGCTCGTCGTTCAAAGGCGAAAAAGTCAACGAAACCGCCAACAGTTGATTTGGCCTAATGTCAAAATTCGCATAATCGTCGTTCACATAATCTGCCAAATATTGATGCTCTTCGTCCCAGAAAGTTTCGTTAAACGAGCGGCTAATCAATTCAGGCAGGTCGCTCCACTGATCCACAAAGTCCAGATCGCCGGCTTTTTCGGCCACAGAGATAGCATAACACACCGCGTTATACCACAAAGCGTTGATTTCCACCGCATAACCGGCGCGCGGAGTGACCGGAATATCGTTTATGCGCGCATTCATCCACGTGAGCGCATGGTTATGTTTATAGGCGTAGATCAACCCGTTTTCGGTCATTCGGATACAACTTTCGGGAGTATCGCCGTTACGATAGGTGTTGAGTATCTCTTTCATCGCACCGCCAAAATCGCGCCACACGTCGTGCGCACAAGTGCGTTTCTCGTATTCAGAAAGCGTATAGAAAAACCACAACTGAGTGTCGGCCGCCAAGTGAGTGCCAAACATACCATCGTGCAGACGTTGTTTGTGGTGATGGAGTATCTCGCCGCAACGATCCACCAAGTCTTGGGTTAAGGTGCAGCCACTCAGAGCGATAAACGTTTCGCGCGAACGAGGATTATACCACGGATAGCCTGTTTGGAGCGAAGTATCGCCCTTGTAATTGATCAAGAACTGACGAGCCGAGTGACGCAGGGCCGGCAAAAATTCCGTTTTTTCGGTACGGCGAGCCAACTCCTCTTGGAAGAGCCATTCGAGCCCTTCGGTAGCCACTTCACTTGTCGAAGCCGAAAAGACAACGCTCTGCCCACTATTTAATTCGAGTTCAAAATAGCCGGTCGTCAATAGATCTTCGTGGCACGGATAGCCACGTTCGGCCTCTTTGACATACTCAAAGTTCATATACCAATCGGGAACCGCCACAAATGGCGCCGGACGCGAAAGTTGCATATTGAGCCACGGCAGGTTGGCGTACAATTTATTGCGTATTCCGCCTGCCACAGGATAGCTACGACCGTCGGCCACCATATTGGCATGGCTCAATTCGTGTCGATTGCGGAAAGCCAAAAACGGACGTAGGCGAAGGAAAGTTTGCGAATGAGCCTCCAAAAGAGTGTAACGAATCAACAATTGTTCGGCCGAATGCACCCAGAGCATCTCTTTTTGGAGCACCACCCCGCCAACGCGATAAGTGATTGTTGGGCATGGCGTATAGAGGAAATCGGTAATATATTTATGGCCACGAGGTTCGTAATTGCCCTCGTATCTGTGGAGCGCCAAGTTGAAACTTTGGCCGTGTTGTACTATTGTTTCGTCGAGCGAACTGAGCAAGACAAACTCCTCATCACCAAGCGAGCGCACAGGGCACACCATCAATCCATGGTATTTTCGAGTGTTGCAACAAACGATAGTAGTACTCATATAGCCACCGGCGCGGTTAGTTGAGAGCATCTCGCGTTGGAGCGAGTATTCCAGATTCCCTATCTGGGCTTTGTCGAAATGTAATGCAGACATTTGAGTTTTTAATTATAAATTTTCGATTACTGACTTTCCATTCACAATCATAAATTGCCAGCCTTTAATCACCACTAACTTATTTTTACCGTAAATTTAAGTTAAATTTTACTTATTTCCAATTATTTTTTCACATTTATTATTTTCAATCACCACATGATGATTAAAAACACAAATTCATGGTTTTCAATTGATCCAAATCTTCGGGAGTATCAATTCCATAAGAATTTTCGTAAGTCAAGGCCACTTTTATCTTGTAGCCGGCCTCTAACCAACGAAGTTGTTCGAGCGATTCGCACTTTTCGAGTTCACCCTGAGCCAAGGCCACCAAACGCAAAAGCACATCACCACGATAGCCATAAAGCCCCACATGGCGATAGTAGGTGTGTCGAGCAGCCCAAAGCGAAGGCTCCACACCGCGCAAATAAGGAATCGCGCTACGCGAAAAATAGAGCGCCGTCATATCAGACGACACAACAGCCTTCACCGCATTGGGGTTGAAAATATCTTCATCTGCCGCAAAAGGCTTGACCAGCGTGGCGATCGAGCAAGCAGGATCTTGGAAAAGGTCTTTTATCTGCCCCAGTTGTGCGGTCGATATAAATGGTTCGTCGCCTTGGATGTTGATAATCACATCGTTTTGCGCTTCTAATTTTTCGACTACTTCGCCCACTCTGTCTGTCCCGCTGCGATGATCGGGGCTCGTGATGATTGCCTGTCCGCCGAAGCCGGTCACGTGGTCGAAGATGCGAAGATCGTCGGTGGCCACCACCGCGCGCGAGAAACACTCCGCCGCACGCTCATACACTCGTTGGATCATCGTTTTTTGCCCTATCATGGCCAGCGGCTTACCAGGGAAACGGCTCGAAGCATAGCGTGCCGGGATTATTGCGGTGAATTTTGTCATTGTTTTTTCTGTGATTTTGATGGCTCGGTCAATTTTATCCGTACAAAGTTACTATATTTGTGCCTAAATGTTGAAAGAAAATGTCATAAATATTTTTCGCTCTGCGAATTTTGAGCGCCAAGTAGCACTAGCGCTCGAAGCGAACGACTTTTTCACTCCACAATCCATCGCCATCGCCACACAAGCCATCATCGAAGCCCTGCCCGAGGTCGAGGTCAACAATTCGATGCAGGGTCGCCGGATTGGTGTTGTGGCGGCGGGTAACATTCCGTTGGTGGGATTTTTCGATATGTACAACGCGCTTGTGACGGGGGCGGAGGTTTTTGTGAAGCCTTCGCGACGAGATCCTTTGATGCGTGCTTTTTCTTCATTGGCGCACATGGTGGATCGTTTGCCAGAAAACGTAGATATTATTTTGGCTATGGGGAGTGATTCGGCGATGCAGTTTTTGCGTGAGTCTTACCCTGCTTCGCGTCTCGTTTTGCGTGGTCACGAGCGCAGTGCAGCTGTTTTGACGGGTGATGAATCGAGCGATCGGTTGGCCTTATTGGCTCGTGATATGTTTCTACACAGCGCTATGGGTTGTCGTTCGGTAACTCATTTGCATTTGCCGTTGGGGTATGATATGGGGCGTTTGTGTTTTGGTGCTCCGGGTTTTGATTTGCCTAGTCCGTGGTATGATAATTATCGGTTATCCAGGGCGAGGGTTGCTATGAGTGGTGGAGATTTCATAGATTGTGGGTATTATATTTTGCGCGAGGGTTTTCACGATCATTTGGGTGTGGTGGGTTATACTTATTATAATAGTGTATCGTCTATTGATTTCGGGTCAGGTGTTCTCAAGTCGATAGTAGCGGATCGATCGTTGTCGTTGTATTTGCCATGTTTGCCGACTAATTTTGGTTGTGGTCAGTTTCCGGCTTTTGAGTTTTTAGATTTTCGTAGTTTGTAGGTATTGTGCGTGCTAGTACTATTCAGGAAAGTGAAGTATTCAAGAGCAGTTAAGAAAAGCGAAGATTTCAAGAGCAGTTAAGAAAAACGAAGATTTCAAGAGCTGGTTCAGAAAAACAAAAATTTCAAGCGCCGATTCAGAAAAACGAAG
>JAVWYC010000101.1:0-6745 GCA_036661755.1 Mucinivorans sp.
GTGCAGGCGCCGTGCCGAATCGTGACTTTTGAAAAAGTCACCCAAAACTTTTTGGGAAAAACTTCGTTTTTCTTAACCGGCTCGCAAGAACTTCATTTTTCTTAACTGCTCTTGGAAGCTACGCTTTTCTGAACCGGTTCTATCCGAGGACAGCACGCCCAAAACAAACAAACCCCTACCACAAAATCAAAAAAAAAGGCAGAAACGCTCAGCGCTCCTGCCCACACATATAATAACAATAACCCAAACTAACGAACCCCCAAACGAGCCCCTAACACCTTGATCATATCATCTATCATCGAATCTAATGGCCAAACAGGAGCCCAATCCCACTCACGCCTAGCACACGAATCATCAAGAAAATTAGGCCACGAAGACGAAATCTGATCCTTCACCGGGTCAATCGCATACTCCCAATCAAAAGCCGGAATGCGATCCTTGATCTTGCTAAATAAAATCCCCGGCGAAAAACTCATCGAGGCCACATTATAACTATTGCGCACCACCAAACGCGATGGATCAGCCTCCATTAACTCCTGCATAGCAGTCATCGCATCCGGCATATACATCATGTCCATAAATCGATCGCGAGGCACCGGGCAAACAAACTTCTCGCCACGCAAAGCACTATAAAACACCTCGACCGCATAGTCGGTCGTCCCACCACCCGGCAAAGAAGACGAAGAGATCAACCCCGGAAAACGCACCGAACGAGTGTCGACACCAAAACGCTGAAAATAATAATTGCTCAACATTTCACCCGTCACCTTACACACCCCATAGATAGTGGTTGGGTGCATCACTGTGTTTTGCGGAGTTTTATTTTTCGGAGCGTCCGGCCCAAAAGCCCCGATTGAACTTGGGGTAAAAAGTTGGCATTTGAACTCGCGCGACACTTCCAGCGCATTGATGAGCGCCCCCATGTTGATGCGCCAAGCCAGCATCGGATTTTCCTCGCCTTTGGCCGACAAAAGCGCCACGAGGTTGTATATGGTGTCGATTTTTTCTTTTTTTACGATTTCGGCCATTTGGTTAGCGCAAGTAGCATCGAGCGCCACCGAATTTTCGTCTTCGGGATTGGCTTTCAAGTCGGCCGCTATTACGTTTTGTGAGCCATAGAGCTTTCTTAGGTGCATTTTCAGCTCTGTGCCGATTTGCCCACCAGCGCCTACAATAAGGATTTTGTTCATAATTATTTATTAATTAGCATTAACGTTTAAGCATACAAAGATATAAAAAAACGATTAGTTTGATACCAATTATTTGTAGTTTTTCGATAAATATTTTCGCAATAAATTGGCCTTGGTGTGAGTGGTGTTTTTTTGTGAGGAGTGGCTGGTGTTGTGGATAAAAAACGATTTAGATGACTTGTTGAGAATCGTTTTCTCGGGGCTCAGCTTCGGGTCTTATGATCTTTATTAACTTCGAGTGAGTTCCGGTTTTAAGAGCCAACCTCACTTTGAAAAACAACTCTCAAAAATAGCTCGTAGCGCTATGCGAAAAAACGCAATAAAAATATTTTGATGAATTTGAAAAAAAACACGAAAACTCTTTGAATTTGATCGTAAATAATTATAACTTTGTAGAATCAATTGCTGGAAAAAAAATAAATCACAAAAATATATATTGATGAAACCAACTCACATCGAACACCTAGGCATTGCAGTCAAAAGCCTAGACCAAGCAATCCCTATGTGGGAAAAATTATTGGGAAGCAAATGCTATTCCATCGAAGAAGTGCCCGAGCAAAAAGTGCGCACGGCATTCTTCAAAATCGGCGCCTCGAAAATCGAACTGCTCGAAGCAATGAGCGAAGATAGCGCGATTGCCAAATTTATCGAGAAAAAAGGAGAGGGAGTGCAACACATCGCTTTTGCGGTGGAAGACCTGCCCGGCTCGCTGGCCGACGCACAAGACGAGGGCTTCCAACTAATCGACAAAGCACCGCGCAACGGCGCCGAAGGACTGAGCATCGCCTTTATGCACCCCAAATCAACGCTCGGCGTGTTGACCGAACTTTGTACAAAAAATAAATAAATAGTAACACCTGCTACAAAAATGAGTATCAATTCAGATAAGATCAAAAAGCTGATCGCACTGCGCGAACAAGCTCGCCTGGGTGGCGGACAAAAACGTATAGACTCACAACACGCCAAAGGAAAATTGACGGCTCGCGAACGAATTGAACTTTTTTTGGACGAAGGATCGTTCGAAGAGTTCGATATGTTTGTTGAACATCGCTGCACCAATTTTGGGCTAGAAAAAGAAAAATACATGGGCGATGGCGTGGTGACAGGTTACGGCACTGTTGACGGGCGTTTGGTCTATGTGTTCTCGCAAGATTTCACCGTCTTTGGCGGCTCGCTGTCCGAAACTTTCGCGGGGAAAATTTGTAAGGTGATGGATATGGCCATGAAAAATGGCGCACCTTGCATCGGTATCAACGACTCGGGTGGAGCTCGAATCCAAGAAGCGGTCAACGCACTGAGCGGCTATACCGAAATCTTCCAACGCAATATTTTGGCGAGTGGTGTTGTGCCTCAAATATCTGTTATTTCGGGCCCTTGCGCGGGCGGGGCAGTCTATTCACCTGCGCTGACCGACTTTATCTTGATGAACAAAGGCATCAGCTATATGTTTGTCACCGGGCCTAAGGTGGTCAAAACAGTGACGGGCGAAGATGTGACACAAGAACAATTAGGGGGAGCATCGATCCACTCCACCAAATCCGGCGTGGCTCACTTTGTGAGCGAGACCGAGGAAGAGGGCTTGCAGTTGGTTCGCAAGTTGCTCAGCTATATCCCATCGAACAATCTGGAAGAGGCTCCGCTCGAGGTCTGCTCCGACGAAATCGACCGCCTCGAAGATTCGCTCAACGAACTCATTCCCGACAACGCAAACAAACCTTACGACGTGTTGGAGGTGATCCACGCAGTGGTAGATAATGGCGAATTTTTGGAATCGCAAAAAGCTTATGCACAAAACATTGTCACTGGTTTTGCACGTTTCAACGGCCAGAGTGTCGGCATAATAGCCAATCAACCTAAATATTTGGCAGGGGTTCTCGATATTAAAGCTTCGTGCAAGGCTGCACGTTTTATCCGTTTTTGCGACGCTTTCAACATTCCTATCGTCACTTTTGTGGACGTTCCGGGCTTCTTGCCGGGCACAGCCCAAGAGTATGGCGGCATAATTATTCATGGTGCCAAGTTGCTCTTTGCTTACGGCGAGGCAACGGTGCCTAAGGTGACAGTTATTCTGCGTAAGGCCTATGGCGGCGCATATTGCGTGATGTCGTCCAAACACCTTCGCGGCGACTTGAACTACGCATGGCCAACGGCCGAAATTGCGGTGATGGGCGCTTCGGGCGCGGTGGGCGTGCTGAACGCTCGCGAGATCAACGCGGTGGAAGATCCGGCAGCTCGCGCGGCACTGGCCGAAGAGAAAGTGGCGGAATATAGCGAGAAATTCGCAAACCCATATGTGGCAGCCTCTTATGGCTATATCGACGATGTGATCGAGCCTCGCAACACACGCTTCCGTGTGATTCGTGCCCTGCAATCGTTGGCTACCAAAAAAGTGGTTAATCCTCCTAAGAAACACAACAATATACCGCTCTAAGAATGAAAAAAATAATTTTTCTATTATTGGCGGTATGTGGCACTCTGCACGCTTCGGCACAGGCTTATATGGATCTTCGCATCAATGAGATACTGGTCAAGAATGTAGACAGCTATGCCGACGACCACGCCCACAAGGTGGGGTGGATCGAACTTTTCAATGGCAGCTACTCAAATGTGAATGTGGCAGGCATGCACCTGCGTTTTATTCAAGGCGGCGACACGATTGACTATCGGATCCCAAAGACCGACTCGCGTACCCAAATGGCCGCGCAAGGTTACTTGATCTTCTATGCCGACAGCAGCTCTAATCGCGGTACGTTCCACACTAATTTTGCGCTCGATGTTGTCGATTCGGCACGTCTAGAAAAATTAGTGAACCTCAACGACCGTTTGGAACTTTTGGATCAAAGTGGGCGTAACGTCATTGACGCTATCGAATACGACGTAAACACTCAAATTCCGGACGTCTCTTTTGGTCGAGCTCAAGCCCCCGACGGCACTTACAACCACGAATTGCTCAGCAGTATCACCCCTATGCAAAGCAACGAAGTGGGTGAAGACACTCCCAAGAACGAACGTTTCCGCCAACAAGACCCCGTGGGGATCGCCATGTCACTCATTGCGATGACCGTCGTCTTTTTGGCTCTGATTGGGCTCTATCTGGTGTTTAGATATTTGGGCAAATACATGCACCATATCAACCCTGCCCGCAGAGAACAAGTGGCCAAAGAAGCGGCCGCATCGGCTCTTGTGGACAGCCAAGCCAAAGCCATGGAGGGTGAACTGAATGGCGAGACCCTGGCGGCCATTGCCACTGCAATTCGCCTCTATGAAAATGATATGCACGACATCGAATCGACAGTGCTCACAATCAATCGCGTAGCTAGGGCTTATTCGCCTTGGAACTCAAAAATTTATTCACTACTGCAACTACCAAACAAAAAATGAAAGAGTATAAATTGAAGATAAACGGCAACGAATATGCCGCTACGGTGAAAAACGTAGAAGACACCTCGGTGGAAGTCGTGGTGAACGGCACTCCTTATATGGTGGAAGTCGAAGGTATGAAAGTACAAAAAGTGACCAAGACTCCGCGTTTGGTTCAAGGTGCGGCTATTCCTTCGGGCGATTCGCATCCAGCGGTGGCCACCACCTCTTCGCCAGCCAAGACTGCGGCCGGAGCCGGCGGCATCAAATCACCACTGCCTGGCGTGATTCTCGACGTTTCGGTAGCCGAAGGCGACAAAGTGAAAACAGGACAACACCTGATGATGCTCGAAGCCATGAAGATGGAAAACAACATCGATGCAGATCGCGACGGAGTGATCACTTCGCTCAAAGTACGCAAAGGCGATTCGGTGCTCGAGGGTGACGTACTGCTAGTTATCGGCTAATTTAAGATTGATAAATAACAATGGATTTTATAATAGAAAACTTACAGACATTTCTGAATTTCACTGGTTTTGCTAACGCCACTCCTGGTCACATTGCCATGATCATTGTTGGCCTAGGTTTCTTGTACCTAGGGATTTGGAAAAAGTTCGAGCCGATGCTCCTTGTGCCAATCGGTTTTGGTATATTGGTGGGCAATATCCCTTTTTCGCCAGGCTACCAAATTGGGGTCTACGAGAGCGGATCGGTGTTGAATTACCTCTACTTTGGCGTATTGCAGGGTATCTATCCTCCGCTGATTTTCTTGGGTATCGGGGCGATGACCGACTTTTCGGCATTGATTTCTAACCCCAAGTTGATGCTGATTGGTGCGGCGGCGCAGTTCGGTATTTTTGGAGCATACATGGCCGCTTTGGGTCTGGGCTTTACGGCTGCCGAAGCTGGTGCAATCGGTATAATCGGGGGTGCAGACGGCCCAACGGCAATCTTTTTGAGTTCAAAATTAGCGCCCGATTTAATGGGTGCGATTGCCATCTCGGCCTATTCCTACATGGCTTTGGTGCCGGTTATTCAGCCTCCGGTCATGAAGCTCTTAACGGGCAAGAAGGAGCGTTTGATTCGCATGAAGCCTCCTCGTCAAGTGTCAGAGAAAGAGAAGATTATGTTCCCGATCATTGGTATGTTGCTCACGACGTTTCTTGTGCCGTCGGGTCTGCCGCTGCTCGGTATGTTGTTCTTTGGTAACTTGCTCAAAGAGAGCGGCGTGACGCGTCGTTTGGCTGTCACGGCAAGTGGTACTTTGATCGACATTGTGACGATTTTGCTAGGTTTGACTGTTGGGGCTTCTACGCAGGCCACTACTTTTTTGACAACAAATTCGTTAAAGATTTTCGCACTTGGGGCCGGTTCATTTTTAGTGGCCACGGCTTCGGGCGTATTGTTTGTCAAGTTTTTCAATCTGTTCCTCAAGGAGGGCAACAAGATCAACCCACTCATTGGGAATGCCGGAGTATCGGCTGTGCCTGATTCGGCGCGTGTATCGCAAGAGATAGGGCGCAAGTACGACAAGACGAATTATTTGTTAATGCATGCCATGGGGCCAAATGTGGCCGGCGTTATTGGTTCGGCGGTTGCGGCTGGTATTTTGCTGGGTTTCTTGGCTTAGTGCGATTTGTGACATAGAAAAGGGAGAGGTTGCCGAGTTGGCGACCTCTTTTTTTTTGTTTTTGTACTATTTTGGCTTTATTTCTTTTCTGGCTTTTTAGTTTGTTCTATCTTTTTTTGTTTGTTCTAGTTTTTTAGTTTGCTCTATCTTTTTAGTTTGTTCTATCCCGGGGGTGTTGTGCACCCCGCCGGACCCCCTGCACATACTTTCTTTTTGGAAAGAAAGTATGCAAAGAAAACTCGCCCGAAGAAATTACTCTCTGCAACGCTAGCGAGCTTTTGCACTTGCCAGCGGTGTCGAAATGCTTTGCTCCGCTAGCGTGTCCTCCTTTGAAATGCTGCATTTCGGCACCACCGGCAAGTACAAAATTCCCAGCTAAGCCTACGAGAGCAATTGATTTCGGGCAGCTCTACAACGGAAATACGCATTGTACTGTTTGGCTGAGAAAGTGTTGATGCACACAAAATGGGCTCCGACACAGCAATCAAATGCCACGCGTGGCCGCGGGTTTGGGGCGCGCAGCCCCAAGTAGCAAGGTTTGCGATAGCTGTACAGCTAGGGTTTT
>JAVWYC010000102.1:0-6635 GCA_036661755.1 Mucinivorans sp.
GGACACTTCGTTTTTCTGAATTGGCTCCAAGTGATTTCGTTTCTTTCTTAATTGGTTCTTAAAACTTGCCCTTTGTCACTTCGCTTTGCTGTGATGACCACCACAAACTATTTGTGATGGCCACTAGCCCAAACCTATAATTTCTCTACCTCAAAAGAACTGACCTCAACCCAAGATGGCAAATTACCAATGTTGGACAATGGAAATTGTAAGGTCTTGATCAATGGACGACTAGCATTATGCTTCAAATGCTTGACCTTGATGTAAGTAATATCTAACTTCTTGAATAACTTTCCATCCACAAAAAGCGAGGTCGAACGACTGTCACCCTCCACCGCCAAATGAACCGCCTTGCCCACTGGAATCGTGTAATCAAAAGTGAAAAGATAACCATCACGCGAAAAACCAACTTCACCCTCCAATGGATCGGCTAAATAAAAAATCGCATCGTCATTGTACGATAAAATCGTGGCACGAGTAATCGGCTTGCTGGCGCTTACATTCATCGACACTCTATAATCATAGCCTACTTCGTTTAACCCGGTAGAAGCACCCGAAACTAGTTTCTTGGCTTGAAAAGCAACCCCTTTTGGCATGCGCCCCAAAAGATTGACCCCCGGAGCTTCGCTCAACTGCTCGCGACGAACATTAAACTCATCATACGGCAAACTCGCATGCGTACCGTCCCACAGTTTGACCGACAAAGTCTGCATGGCAGGCCAAACGCGGTGGTGGACATCGCGCGAAGAAATCCCGTTGCCCGTGTGATCGTTCCACACGGCAAACATTCCGCCCTTGATCTGAGCTTTGTCTGGCGCGAAAGTTTGGTTGCCAATATTGGCTGGTGTCCATTTGTTGTATAGTTGTTTGGTGTCCAAGTAGTCGTAGTAGTATCCGGCCAAGGGCACGATATACAAGTCACCATCCGGCACCGAGAGCACATCATAGCCCAGACGCATCATCGAGTCGGGATTGGCGTAGCCATTAAACCAGCACGACATGAGCACGTTGTCTACTTTGACCGGCGTTGTTCCTTTGGCGTGAGTGAGCGCTCCCCAGAGCATTGCTTTTTTGCCGAAGCTTTCAACATATTTTATGTAATGGTCTGTAAAATAGCGGAATTTTTCGACCACTTCTTGATCTTTATTAGAATATTCATCGGTGCCGATATGCACATATTGGCCGCGAAAGACAGGGTCCGGCCCTTGGATATACTCTTTCCACAGGCTGTCCATAAAGTTGTAGGTCTCTGTTTTGAAGAGGTCTAGGTGATCCATGCCATATTTTTCGCTCCCGATCGATGGGCGGTATTCGGTAAAGGCGAGTGTGTGTGCCGGTGCGTCAATTTCGGGTATGATGGTCACGAAATTTTGTTCGCCCAGGATTTGCAAATCACGGAACTCTGTTTTCGTGTAGTGTCCGTCGCGTGCAGCCAAGCCGGGGAATGTGGTCGATTCAAGGCGGAAGGCCGATGGTGTTTGATCCCAATCGTCGTTATAGAATTGTGGGAAAGTTTGGTCGTTGAGGTGAATTTGGAAAGTATTCATCTTGTAGTAGGCCATGAATTTGACATATTGGCGCAAAAAGTCGATAGAGAAGAATTTGCGTCCCACGTCGAGCATCATTCCGCGCATAGCATAGGCCGGGTAGTCGGTTGCTCGCCCGGCGGATAGCGCGCGCTCGGGCGAGCACTCCATCATTTGCAACAACGATCGAGTAGCCCAAAAAGCACCTTGCGCACTGTTGGCGGCTATTGTTATGCCTTTTGGGGTGATGGTTATTTGGTATCCCTCGATGTTGTCGGTGGGGATTTTGGCTATATTGATAAAGATGGCATTGGCGAGTGGTGCACCTTGTTCGATTTTGAAATCGAGCCCAAACATAGTTTTCACGTCGTTGGCCAAAGCTACGGCTACTTTTTGTAGTTCTATGATTTGGACGGGTGAATTTTTGAGGCTCACCACAATTCGAGTTTTTGTATTTGGTGTGAATTGTCCTTGATCGCCTCGCCATTCGCGCAATTCGGGAATGACAAACGGTTTGGCGTTTTGGATTGCCGCGCTTAGCGGAGCGAGGCTAGTCCAAGCAATTGTGATTACTAAGAGTGCTAGTTTTCTCATCGTGTTTTTTATTGAGTTTTGGGTGAGTGAAATTAAAATTTGCGATCAGTGCGGAATGGTGCCACCGGGTATTGTGTAGCGCTAAATATATTGCCTATTGTTGTATCGTCGAAGCAATATCGCACAGCGCATGGTTCTTTGACCTCTTTTGCATAGACTTCTATCGTATTGTCTTTCAGGATTTTGGCATCTGCCTCGACAAACACGCTGTCGGGGCCTGCTATTTGCATGCCTATTGCTTTTTTGCCTTTGATAACAAGTCCGCCTTGGGCTTGGCTAAGGTGGATTATGGCGCGCGAACGAGTGAATGTTGCTTTTTCTAGCGTTGGACTTTTATAGCACACCGAATTTTGTCCATAATGTTCGACTAGGGCCACTGTGGCCAATCTTTGGCCAACGCTTTTTTTGTCGAGTGGGTGAATATTATTCACATCGTTCACCTTGTCGCTAACCACCACCATTGCCGTGCGCGGCATGTGGAGTGAGGTTCGCTCTTGGTTTTCGCGCAGTATTGCCGCATCGAGTGTGTTGCCGCCATAGTTAAACGGCGCGATTTGCACGAAATAGAATGGGAAATCTTGGGCAAAGGCTTGGCGCCACGAAGCGATAAGGGTCGACATCAGTTCGTCGTATACTTGGGCATTTTCGCGATTAGATTCGCCTTGATACCACACCACGCCAGCTATTGCTAGCGGAGTGAAGGGGTGGATCATTTGGTTGTATGCTCTGCCGGGGAGTATTGGGTTCCACACGTTGACGTTTTTGGCCAAGCGTCCCTCGAGTTTTGCGTTACGCTCTATGGCTTGTGCGGGGATCCACGGTTCGGCGGGTGTGCCCCCCCACGCGTCTGATATAATACCAACCGGCACTTTGAGCCCTTCGTTGATTGCACTGGCAAAAAAGTAGCCCACGGCGCTCATCGAGCTCATGATTTCCGAGGTGCACTCTTTCCATGTTCCATCGATATGTTCTTGTGGGGTGAGCGCAGTTTCGAGCGGCACCTGAAAAACTCTAATCATTGGCCGATTGGCTTTGGCGGCTTCGGCGGCGCCATACAGAATGCCGCGTTCCACGTTCCATTGCATGTTCGACTGTCCGCTAGCAATCCACACCTCGCCCAGCATGACGTTGCTGATTTTGATGTTATTGCACTCTATGGTGTGACTTTTCAGGTCGGCTTTTGGGGTGAGTAGCGTGGCTTTCCATCGTCCGCCGTTGTCGGCCACGGCCGTAACTGTGTCTTGTGGAGCCCACGAGGCGATTATTTGGATTTTGGTTGTTGGCATGGCCATACCCCATATGGGGGCTTTGGCCGATTGTTGGAATACCATATTGTTGGTAAAGATCGATGCGAGTTTCACTTGTGCGTTCAGCGAAACGATTGATGCAAAGATCAGTAACGAAAAAAGTAGTATACGCTTCATTTTTTTAGGATATTTTTATAGTAATTTCCGGGAACAATTTCTTTTCGTTGAGTGGCAGTGGCCTACGCTTCGGTTTTTTTTATTTTGAAGTAGGAAACATTGATCAATCAAAAAAATCGAAACCCAAATCTCTTTGGATATTCGTGTGCCGCAGGGTCAAATTTATATAGTTTGCGTAAATTTAATAATTTTTTTCTAATAATATATATCTCGTTCGCCTTTTTTTATTTTTTCTAACTTTTGTAGAATATCTTCGGTGTCGGTCATGGCGGCCAACTCTTTGTCGATCAAGGCATATCCATTCGCTCTATCGCCCTGTGAGGCGTAATCTTCTAAGTATTCGGCAAAGGTGAGAATAGCGTTTGGGGTACAGAATCGTTTGATGAAGCCTTTTGTAGAAAATTCCATGAAATGTTCTCCCGTGCGTCCTTGGCGGTAGCATGCCGTGCAGAACGAGGGCAAGTGGTCGGTGGCCACCAACCAAGCGATAACTTGGGCCAGCGATCGCGAGTCGTTGATCGTGAATTGAGCGCCTCCCTCCTGCGTTTTGTCGTTGGAGGGGGAATAGCCTCCAATTTCGATATGCGTTCCGCCGTCGATTTGCGACACGCCGTATTCGATGGCTTGCCCACGCACTTGGGCTCCCTCGCGCGCGGTGAGTATCAATCCCGTGTAAGGCACGGCCAATCGCAAGACGGCAATAAGAAACAGAAAATCCTCGTCCAAGACAGGGTATTGATTTTCGGGAGCTATGCCCGTGGCGTGTGTGATCCGCGGAAAGGAGATCGTGTGTGGCCCCACGCCAAAGCACGCTTCAAGATGGTTGGTGTGGCGCACGAGCCCCATGATTTCGTTTTTCCACGATTGCTGCAAGCCCAGCAACGCGCCCAAACCCACATCGTCGATGCCGGCTTGCATCGCACGGTCGAGTGCCGTTAGTCGCCATACATAATCGGCCTTGCGCCCTTGCGGGTGGTGGGTGGCGTAGGTGGAGCGGAAATAGCTCTCTTGGAATATTTGGAAAGTGCCGATTTTGGCTTGGTGCACAGTGCGGAAATCGTCGACGCTCATCGGGGCGGCGTTTATGTTTAGTCGCCTAATGTTTGTGTTTTTGTATACTTGGCGTACGTTGTTGGCAATAAAATCGGCCGAATAGATCGGGTGTTCGCCGTATACCAAGATCAAACGTTTGTGCCCTTGCCCCGTGAGCGCGTCGACCTGTTGGTCGATCTCTTGAGTAGATAGTGTTTTGCGTACCGTTTGGCTATTCTCGCGACGAAAAGCGCAGTAGGCACAGCTGTTGGAGCACATATTGCCAACATAGAGCGGCGCAAAGAGCACAATCCGATTGCCGTAGATCGTTTTTTTGAGCTTTGCGGCTGCGTCTTTCACCACTTGTCTGTTGGGCGCGTTGAGCAAAATGGCCGTTTCTTGCATCGTCAAGCGATGTTTATCCATCGAACGTGCTATCACTTTGTCAACATCTTGCTCGGTGGGTGTGATTTTTAGATAATCGACAATTTCATCTTCGTCGATAAAAGGTTGGCCGATTTGATCGGCAATTTTGTATCTTTGTGGACTAAATATCATTGTGTGGTACGAAAAAAAAAGTTAGATCACAAAGATACAAAGATTAATAGGAATGTGTATTGCACAACAAAAAAAATAAGACTATGACCTTTAACGATAATTTATTCAGCCCCGGCGATCGAGTGTTGGCTGCTGTGAGTGGTGGTGCCGATTCGATGGTGATGCTCTACCTGCTTTTTACCTCCATGGAGCGTTTGTCTATCAAGAAATTGGCGGTTGCTCACTGCAATTTTTCGCTTCGCGGAGCCGAGAGCGATCGCGAGACTATGCTCGTGGAGCAAGTCTGTGCGCAATATGGCATAGAGTGCTATTTGGCTCGATTCGACACTCACGCCGTGTGTGCTCAAACGGGCGAAAGCACTCAGATGGCGGCGCGCAGTTTGCGTTACGATTTTTTCGAGAAGTTGTGTGCTGAGCACGATTTTAATCGCGTGAGCATCGCTCACCACGCCAATGATTCTGTCGAAACATTTTTCATCAACCTCACTCGTGGCACCGGTTTGGCAGGCTTGCGTGGTATTGCTGCCACGCGAGAAAACATAGTGCGTCCTTTGTTGGGCACCTCGCGCGATGAGATCGAGCGTTTTGCGGCCGACAATTCGATCCCATACCTCAACGATTCGTCGAACGCCACGCTCGATTATTTGCGCAATCGCCTGCGTCACGATATTATTCCGCGTTTAGATCATTCGGTGCCCAATTTTTTTGGAGCCATGGCGCGCACGATGGGGAATTTAGAGCGCACGCAACAGTTTGTCGATCACCAAATTGCCGCTATTCGCAACGAGGTGATCTCTGATGGTCGGCTCGATCTTGTCCTTTTAGCTCAGCGTCCGTGCTATGCTTTTGTGCTTTATGAGCTTTTGCATGCTTATGGTTTTTCGGCGTCCACTGTTGATGAGATTGTTAAGGCTGAGCATACGGGTCGGGAGTTTTTTTCGCCTACTCACCGTGCGATTCTCGACCGAGGTCAGTTGTTGATTATGGATCGTACGAAGATCGAGTTTCGCGAGCGGACGATTGCTGCCGATGATGAGTCTGTTGAGTGGCTCACGGTGGACGAGGTTTTTTCGCTTGAAACGCCATCTAATGTGGCGTTGCTTTCGGCGGATGCCATGCAGTTTCCGTTAACGTTGCGTCGTATTGAGGCGGGTGATTGGTTTGTGCCATTGGGTCTTAGGGGTCAGAAGAAGGTGAGTGATTTTTTGATTGACGCTAAGGTGTCGATTCCGGACAAGGAGTGTCAGGGTGTTTTGGTTAGTGGTCGTGATACTATTGTGTGGTTGGTTGGTCGTCGTATTGACGATCGTTTCAGGGTGAGTGAGAGCACTCGTCGTGTGGTTCGCATCACGTTTTAGTTTACTCGCGTATAAAACTATTCTAGTTTTTAGTTTGTACTATCTTTTTTTGTTTGTTCTATCCCGGCTCTATTTCTTTTCTATCTTTTTAGTTTGTTCTATCCCGGGGGTGTTGTGCACCCCGCCGGACCCCCTGCACATAC
>JAVWYC010000103.1:0-6600 GCA_036661755.1 Mucinivorans sp.
GTACAGCTATCGCAAACCGCTAGCCGCGCAACCGCTCGGTGCCAACGGCGCAAAGAGCAAATCGCCGTGTAGACGCCGTGTAGAATCGTGACTTTTGAAAAAGTCACCCAAAACTTTTCTTGAAAAACTGCGTTTTTCTGAATCGGCTCGCGAGAAATTCGTTTTTCTTAACTGCTCTTGAAAACTTCGCTTTTCTTAACTGCTCCATTTAAGCCATAACCATATAATTTGCATGAGTTGTAAAAAAAGATTATATTTGACCCGATTATCGCAAATTAAAAAAAAACAGCGTAAATGGAAACTGTGGCCGCTAAATTCTGGCTCGTCGAAGATTTCTGGCAATTTCTGCACCAACTAGGCATCTCGACTCCCTATGCAAATTTATTGGCCTTTATTGCCGCATGCGCAATATTGGCTATCTTGATCTGGTTGATCGATGTGATCATCATTCGCGTAGCCCTAGCTGCCATCAAACAACACTCCAAACGCACAAAAACAGACTGGGACGATGTGCTGGTGCAACATAAATTCTTCGCGCACCTCTTCCAACTATTACCCCTGCTGGTGGTTTTATGGGCCAATCGAGTGATCTTTGAAGGCTTCTCTACCAAAATGATCGTGCTCGTGGACACCGTTGTCAAAGCAATGCTGATCGTGGTCGTGCTCCTAGTGTTCTATTCGCTGCTCAATAGCTGGAACGATATGTTCATGCGGCGCGAGGTCGGTCAACGAAAATCGGTGAAAGGTTATGTGCAGGTAGCTAAAATCATGCTCGGTTGTGTGGCCGGAATACTGGTTGTCTCGATCTTGGTACACAAAGATCCATCGACGCTGCTCCTAGGCTTAGGTACGGCGGCCGCTTTGATAGGCTTAGTTTTTAAGGATACGATTTTGGGCTTTGTGGCCTCGATCCAGCTATCGGCCCAAGACATGGTGCGCCCGGGCGATTGGATCGAAATGCCTAGCAAAAACGCCGACGGCACGGTGCTCGACATTAATGTCAACTCAGTAAAAGTCCAAAATTGGAACAACACAATCACCATGATACCTATATATAGTATGGTGAGCGAGAGTTTCACTAATTGGCGAGGAATGGAAGAGAGCGCCGGCAGACGTTTTGTGCGACAATTCAACATCGACATCAGTTCGGTGCATCTGGCAACAGACGAATTTATGGAGCGCTTGGCCACCACTCCAATAACGGCTTCTGGCTTTGATGAGTTTTCAAAATTAGCAATGATCAGTAGCCCCGAAGCGTTGACCAATATGGCGCTGCTCAGAGCCAATATCGAGCTTTTTTTGCGTTCGCATCCCTCTATCAACGACGAGTTGCCGCTCTATGTACGTTACACAAAAGATATTGCCGACAAGGGAATCGGGGTGGAGCTCTACGCTTTCTCGCGAGAGAAGAATGCCGATCGGTTCGACACCGTGCAACGTTCGCTGGTGGAATACGTGGTGGCCGTGGCGCCGCTTTTCGATATTGTCTTGTTTCAAAGTCCGTCGGGACAGGATTTTGCTAAGAAATTATAAGTAACAATTGATAGATGAAACTAAGAAGTGATGCCTCGCGCGTGGGGCGTAAAATGGCTGGCGCCAGAGCACTATGGCGAGCCGACGGTATGCAAGATCAACATTTTGGGCGACCGGTGATTGCCGTTGTCAATTCGTATACCGGCTTTGTGCCCGGCCACATTCATTTACAAGAAGTGGGGCGTAAGATACGTGAGGAAATCGAGCGCCTAGGTTGCTTTGCGGCCGAATTTAACACCGTGGCCATCGATGATGGTATTGCGATGGGGCATGGAGGCATGCTGTATTCGTTGCCTTCGCGTGATTTGATTGCCGATTCGGTGGAGTATATGTGCACGGCGCACACGGTGGACGCGATGATTTGCATCTCTAATTGCGACAAGATCACCCCCGGCATGTTGATGGGGGCTATGCGGCTCAATATTCCGACTGTTTTTGTCAGTGGGGGGCCTATGGAGGCTGGCCGGCACAATGGTGGTGGACTAGATTTGGTAGACGCCATGGTGGCCGGAGCCGACGAATCAGTTTCGCTTGACGAGCTATCGGCAATTGAGCGCGCGGCGTGCCCTACGTGCGGCTCGTGTTCGGGTATGTTTACCGCCAATTCGATGAATTGCCTGACCGAGGCACTTGGTTTGTCGTTGCCCGGCAATGGTTCGATTTTGGCTACCAGCGATATGCGAGACGAGCTCTATCGTCAAGCGGCGCAAAGGGTGGTGGCCAATGCTATCAAATATTACGAGCAAGAGGATAGCAGCGTCTTGCCGCGTCAAATAGCTACGCGTGCCGCTTTTGAAAATGCAATGCGACTAGACGTTGCCATGGGGGGCTCTTCAAACACGGTGCTACACTTGTTGGCCATTGCTCATGAGGCCGGCGTTCAGTTTTCGATGGCCGACGTAGATCGTATTTCGCGCTCCACGCCCGTGCTGTGCAAGGTTTCGCCCTCGGCGCCATATTATATGCAAGACGTAAACAGGGCGGGTGGCGTGCTCGAAATTTTGAACCAACTACTCCTTGGCGGACTTGTCGATGGCACTTTGCTACGCGTTGACGGGGTGAGGCTCAGTGAGGCGATCTTGGCCAATCGTGGGGCGAATTTTTATCTAGCCGCTCCACATAATGAATTGTATTCGTCTGCCGACAACGACCGTCAGCATGGTTGCATTCGCGACACGGCGCATGCTTATAGTGCGGACGGTGGCTTGGCGGTTTTGTATGGCAATTTAGCGCCCGATGGGTCGATTGTCAAGACCGCAGGTGTGGCCCCCGAGCAGCTTGTTTTTAGTGGTGTGGCGCGAGTTTTTGATTCACAAGAGGCGGCAGTTAATGGGATTTTAGACTCTAGCGTTCTGCCCGGTGATGTGGTGGTGATTCGTTATGAGGGGCCACGCGGTGGGCCGGGCATGCAAGAGATGCTCTACCCGACTTCATACCTGAAAAGCATGGGTCTTGGCAAGGCGTGCGCTTTGCTCACCGATGGGCGTTTTTCGGGTGGCACTTCGGGGCTATCCATTGGCCATTGCTCGCCCGAGGCGGCCTCGGGTGGGGTGATTGCCGTGGTAGAAGATGGTGATACTATATATATAGATATACCAAATCGAAAGATCGAGCTAAAAGTTTCGACCGATACAATAACCAAACGATTAAAAAAGTGTAACTTTACACCATCTCGCCAACGAGAGGTGAGTAGTGCGCTCCGAATTTATGCCGCCCATGTCACTTCGGCCGATAAGGGCGCGGTGCGAATTTTGGAGAGTGCAAAAAATTGAGTGATTGCCGTGATTTGTAAATTCCGACCACGTTAAATCGTATTAGGATTAGGATTGAAAAAAAGATGAAAGAAAAAATTTCGGGAGCAGAGATTTTGCTTCGTTCCTTGGTGCAGCATGGTGTGGATACTGTTTTTGGCTACCCGGGCGGGGCGATTATGCCAATTTATGATGCGTTGCTCGATCACCAAGCCTCTATCCGCCATATACTTACGCGTCACGAGCAAGGTGCTGCACATGCCGCTCAGGGTTACGCCCGAGTGTCGGGTCGTGTTGGTGTGGCTTGGGCTACTTCGGGGCCTGGGGCGACAAACCTAATCACGGGAATTGCCGATGCGATGATCGATTCTACCCCTGTTGTCTTTATTGTAGCCCAAGTAGCGTCGAATTTGCTGGGTAGCGATGCCTTCCAAGAGGCCGACATGATCAACATGACGGCGCCGGTGACAAAATGGAATTTTCAGATCACCGACCCCTCAGAGGTGGCGCCGGCGCTGAGCAAAGCGTTCTATATCGCCTCCACCGGACGTCCGGGGCCGGTGGTGCTCGAAATATCGAAAGATGCACAGATCGGCAAGGCCGAGTGGAGCCCTGTTTTGGTCTACCCCGAAATTCGCAGCTACTCGCCACACCCGATCGTAGATCTGGATCTGGTGAACAAAGCCGCCGAATTGATCAACAAAGCGCATAATCCATTGATACTGTGTGGCCAAGGAGTACAACTGTCTAACGCCGGCGGGATGCTTGTGGCGCTGGCCGAAAAAGCGTCGATCCCCGTGGCATCGACCTTGATGGGGCTTTCGGGAGTCCCTTCGACGCACCCTCTATACATAGGCATGATAGGCATGCACGGCAATGTGGCGCCAAATATGTTGACGCAAAATGCCGATGTGATTTTGGCTGTTGGCATGCGTTTTTCGGATCGAGTGACCGGGCGTTTGGATCGCTATGCACCAAAGGCCAAAATCATTCATATCGATATAGACCCGGTAGAAAATGGCAAGATTGTGGTTCCCGATATTTTCATTCTGGCCGATGCCTATCAGGCGCTCGAAGCACTAATCGAACGAGTCGAAGTTCGCCAACGAGAACTAGACGTAGAGAAGTATCGCCTTAGCGAGTGGAAGGCCGTTGGCCAAAAAGATTTGCAACCCGTGGGCGAAAAACTTACCATGGCCGAAATCGTGGCCGAAGTTAGTCGTCAAAGCCAAGGCCAGGCTATCATTGTCACCGACGTTGGCCAACAACAGATGATGGCGGCTCGCTATTCCAATGTGGCGCACCCACGCTCTTTTGTCACTTCGGGCGGTTTGGGTACGATGGGCTTTGGCCTACCTGCCGCTATTGGAGCCAAGGTGGCCGCGCCGCAACGTCAAGTTGTGCTTTTTGTGGGCGATGGCGGTTTGCAGATGACAATTCAAGAGTTGGGCACGATCATGGAGTTCAAGATCCCGGTAAAAATAGTGGTGCTCAACAATAGCTTTTTGGGCATGGTGCGCCAATGGCAAGAGCTCTTTCACAATAAACGTTATAGCTCGACACCGATGTGTAACCCCGATTTCATACGCATAGCCGAAGGCTATCGGATCGAAGCTCAAAAATTGTCGCAACGCGAAAATGTACAACAAATGGTGGCCGAAATGCTAGCCTCCGACAATGCGTTTCTGTTGGAAGTTGTTGTGGGCCAAGAAGATAATGTCTTTCCGATGGTGCCCGGTGGGGCTGCCCTAGAAGATTTGATATTGAGCGAAAACTAAGAAGCAACAAACGATGAAAGAGTATATAATAACTGTTTACACCGAAAATACGGTGGGCGTGTTGAATCGAATAACCAACATTTTCACACGTCGCAAGATCAATATCGAAAGTTTGACCGTTGGCGAAACTCACCACAAGGGAGTCTCGCAAATGACGATCGTCTCTTTCTCTGATCAAGCAACGATAAGCAAAGTGATCAAAAACATAGAGCGAATAGTAGAAGTGATCAAAGCTTCGCTCACGGATGTGGAGATCGATATCCTTAAAAAACAAGAACAATAAAATATAAAAACAATGGCAAAAATTAATTTCGGTGGAACCGAGGAAAATGTGGTAACTCGTACAGAATTTCCTTTGGCCAAAGCTAAAGAGGTACTCAAAAACGAAACGGTAGCTGTGATTGGTTATGGCGTTCAAGGGCCGGGTCAGTCGATGAACTTGCGCGACAATGGCATCAATGTGATTGTTGGGCAGCGTAAAAATTCCAAAACTTGGGACAAAGCTATCGCCGATGGTTGGGTTCCGGGCAAGACCCTTTTCGACATTGAAGAGGCTTGCCAAAAGGCGACAGTCATTCAATACCTGCTCTCCGACGCAGGGCAAATCACGCTTTGGCCAACAGTGAAAAAGCATCTGACGGCAGGCAAGGCACTCTATTTCTCTCATGGTTTTGGCATCACCTACAAAGAAAAGACGGGTATTATACCGCCCAAAGATGTGGACGTGATTATGATTGCGCCCAAGGGTTCGGGCACTTCTTTGCGCCGTATGTTTGTGGCGGGGCGTGGTTTGAACTCCTCGTATGCAGTTTTTCAAGACGCTACGGGCAAGGCTTTGGATCGTGTTTTGGCGTTGGGTATCGCTGTTGGTTCGGGCTATTTGTTCGAGACCGATTTCAAGCGCGAGGTTTATTCCGACCTCACGGGCGAGCGTGGGACGTTGATGGGTGCTATTCAGGGGATTTTCGCTGCTCAGTATGATGTTCTTCGTTCGCATGGTCATTCGCCGTCAGAGGCTTTCAACGAAACGGTAGAGGAGCTTACACAGTCGCTCATGCCGCTTGTTTCAGAGAATGGTATGGATTGGATGTATGCTAATTGTTCGACAACGGCTCAGCGTGGTGCATTGGATTGGTGGAAGCCATTTCGCGATGCTTCAAAGCCGGTTTTCGAGAAGTTGTATAACGAGGTAGCTTCGGGCAACGAGGCACAGAAGTCGATAGATGCCAATACGAAGGTTGATTATCGTGCCGGTTTAGAGAAGGAGTTGCAGCAGATGCGTGATAGTGAGATGTGGCAGGCGGGGATTGCTGTTCGCAAGCTTCGTCCGGAGAACAGCTAGTTGTTTGCTGTTTATTGATTATGGTAGGGCTTCTAGAATTAAATTTCAGGAGCTCTTTTTTTGTTCTATTTTTTGACTGGCAATCAAATGCCACTGGGGGTTGCGGGTTTGTGCTAAGTTATAACCGGTTCAGAAAAGCGAAGTTTTCAAGAGATGGTTAAGAAAAGCGAAGTTTTCAAGAGCTGGTTCAGAAAAA
>JAVWYC010000104.1:0-6585 GCA_036661755.1 Mucinivorans sp.
CAATGGAATATTTGACTCGTTCATCTGACTTGATTTCATTGCGCGAGTAAATGATCCCTAAAACGATGTGTGCCTGATAGTCATCGTAGGGGAAAGATATGTTTTTAGATGATTTGCGGTCTCGGAAATATCCGGTAAAAGCCCCCAAGGTCATTCCATTTACAGTGTCTGTATTTTTGCGATAGGTGCTTTTGATGTCAACGGCAAATTTATAGCCATCACTATCAATCAAAGTGAGATCGGGGTAAAAATTTTGCTCTTGACTTAATATCATTTTCATAGAGTTCCTCTGTGCAAATTGCGCGATTGCAGGAAATATCAAGAGCTCCATTATCTTAGATATTACTTTCGTGTCAGTAGATATAGTGTATATGTTTTTAGCAACGTCTATAAAACCTTTAACAACCCAATCTCCATTGCTGGTGGAGACTGAATTTGCAAATGTAGCTACTTCCGTTTTAAGCTTATTTATAAATATATCTTTGTTTGTCATTGCGTCTTTTTTTGGATTCCGGGGTGATCTGCTTATTTCGCCATTTTGGCCCACGAATCTTTGAGCCCAACGGCTTTATTGAAACCGCGATCGGTGCGGATAAAATAGCCCAAACGCTCGAACTGAAAATGAGTGCCCACGGGAGCCTCCGCCAGCGTAGGCTCAACATATCCGGTCACGATTTTCATCGAGTCGGGGTTCAAATTATCCAAGAAATTGCCGCTTGCCTCGGGGGCTTCGCTCATAAAAAGACGATCAAACAAACGCACCTCAATCGGCACAGCACGAGCAGCCGACACCCAGTGGATCACGCCCTTCACCTTGCGCCCGTCGCTCGTTGCTCCGTGAGCCGAAAGGGGGTCGTGGGTGCAACGAAGTTCGGTGATCACTCCATCTTTATCTTTGATCACCTCGTCGCATTTGATAACATAGCCATATCTTAGGCGCACTTCGGTGCCGGGGGCTAGGCGATAATATTTCTTGGGCGGATTCTCCATAAAGTCGCCGCGTTCGATTAGCACCTCGCGCCCAAATTCGACAGCGCGCATACCAGCCGCCTCATCTTCGGGGTTGTTCACGCAGTCGATCATCTCGGTTTGCCCTTCGGGCCAAGAGGTGATGACTACTTTGATCGGGTCGAGCACCGCCATTCGGCGTTGGGCTGTCGTGTTGAGGTCTTCGCGCAGGCACCACTCCAAGAGCGAGAGGTCGATCACGTTGTCACGCTTGGCCACGCCCACTTTTTCGGCAAAAAGGCGTATCGAGGCCGGGGTGTAGCCCCGAGCGCGCAGGCCGCAAATGGTTGGCATTCGAGGGTCGTCCCACCCGTTGACATGATTCTCTTTGACCAATTGCAGCAATTTGCGCTTGCTCATCACGGTGTAGTTGATGTTCAGACGTGCAAATTCGTATTGATGAGATGGGAATATCCCTAGTTTTTCGATAAACCAGTCGTAGAGCGGGCGGTGGACGTCAAATTCGAGCGTACAGATGGAGTGGGTGATCCCCTCCAAGGAGTCACTCTGCCCGTGGGCGTAGTCATACATTGGGTAGATACACCATTTGTTGCCCGTGCGGTGATGATCGGTGTGGATTATGCGATACATCAGCGGGTCGCGCATCGACATATTGGTGTGTGCCATGTCGATTTTGGCGCGCAGCACTTTTTCGCCGTCGGCGAATTTTCCGGCACGCATATCGGCAAAGAGCGCCAAGTTTTCTTGCACCGAACGTTCGCGCCAAGGCGAGTTGGTTCCTGCTTTTTGAACTGTGCCACGTGTGGCGCGGATCTCGTCTTGCGTTTGGTCGTCGACATAGGCCAAGCCCTTGGAGATAAGTTCGCAGGCCCAAGCGTAGAGTTGCTCGAAGTAGTCGGAGGCGTAGTGCTCTTCGCTCCACATAAATCCCAACCAATTAATATCGGCCTTGATCGAGTCGACGTACTCCACATCTTCTTTGACGGGGTTGGTGTCGTCGAAGCGCAGGTTGCATTTTCCGCCATATTTTTTGGCAGTGCCAAAGTTCAGGCAAATGCTCTTTGCGTGCCCAATATGCAGGTAACCATTGGGTTCGGGCGGGAAACGGGTGTGTATTTCGGTTTGGCCTTTGGCGATAGATTCTTCGACGATCTCTTCGATAAAATTCAGACGTTCTTCCATGATTATTTGGTGTGGAGTGGTATGGTTGCTTATTAATAGTATAAGTTGCAAATTTACGATTTTTTTTGTTTCATACGGTTAATTTGTAAGTTTAATTTATCGTAAAATTAAACTTTGATCGCTTTGTGTTGTCAAAGAGGTACGAAATTAGAAAAACGACACCCTGCCAATGGGTGTAATAGATTGTATTATTTTTATGAAAAATATTATTTCACAAACAAACATGAAAAAAATCATCGCCCTTTTCTCTCTCCTGCTTTTTTTGGGCGCAAGTGAGGCTTTGGCTCAAACGACGGTCGCTTCGAGTAGTGTGACAATTAAAGGCAAGGTGGCCTTGGCCGACGATCCGCTGCCTGCTATTGGCGCTTTGGCACGCCTCAATCTTACCGATTCGAGCAAAGTGAACGAACGTGGACGCACCGCATCGACAGATCAAAATGGTGCCTTTTCGCTTTTTTTGCGTAGCCGAGCCAAAACCAACACAGTGACAGTGAGTTACATGGGCTACAAAAGCAAAACGATAGCCGTGGCCGACAGCAATCGCAAAACGGTGGACTTGGGGGTGATTACGCTCGAACCGTCGAGCCGCGAGATCGAAAAAGTGACCGTCGTTGGCGCTTCGACAATGGCCAAAGTGATAGGCGACACAACGCAATACAACGCGGCGGCATTCAAAACCAACCCCGATGCAACGGCCGAAGATCTGCTCAAAAAAATGCCCGGCATCACAACCGACGAAAACGGCAAAGTGCAGTCGCAGGGCCAAGAAATCACCAAAGTGACAGTCAACGGCAAGGAGTTCTTTGCGGACGATCCATCGGCGGCGCTCAAAAACCTACCTGTGGACGCGGTGGAAAGCATGCAACTCTATGATTCGCAGAGCGATGACGCTAAATTTTCGGGTTTCGACGACGGCGAACGTGTGCGCACGCTCAACATTGTCACCAAAAAAGGGGTGACCAACAGTGTCTTTGGCAAAGTTTATGCCGGGGGCGGCTTCTATTCGCCAGCGGCCGATGTTCTGAAACGTTCGATGCGTTATGCGGGTGGGCTGGGGCTGAATTTTTGGCACGGCGATCATCGACTCACGCTGATTGCTCAGGCCAATAATGTCAACAATCAAGGCTTCACGCTGAGCGATGTTTCGTCGGGATCTTCGCGTCGCGGCCGAGGGCGCATGGCCGGCGGCACAGATCTGACAGGATTCACCACTCCCACCCGGGGCGGCATTCAACAGAGCTATATGGCGGGGCTGAACTACAACGGCACATTCTCAGAGAAATTCAAAATGAGCGCCGCTTATTTCTATCGCGGCGTGTCGGCCGATATTTGGAACTCGCGCGATCAACAATACCTGACCACGCCGCGTCACTATCAAGATACGACCTCTTCGCTGGCCTCGCAAAACACCCATTCGATTAATATTCGTTCGGAGTGGAACCCAACGCCGAGTAACCGAATCACCTTTAATCCCTCTTTTTCGTATAGCAATAACTCCGGCAATCGGAACGCGACCTCTAACACTTTTCTCGACCAAATGTTGAGCAACCGCGCCGACAATGCCTACCATACGGCACTCGAACGATTGAATGGCTCGATCGATTTGTGGTGGCAACATAGCTTTGGCGGTTCGGGACGCACGCTGAGCGTGGGAGGGGTCTACAACGTGCGCCACGATGATGGTATGCGCACCCAACTCTCTAAGTATAGTTCGCTCGACATGAATAATCAAATGGTGTACGACACAATCCGACAAATAGGCTCGGTGCTGGGCAATGGGAACACCGTCACAGGGTCGATCACCTACACCGAACCACTCTCTAAACGTTCGCGCCTGTCGGCCAACTACTCGGTGACCTACGATCGGAGTATATCCGACAAAAAAGGCTTGAACTGGGATAAATTGATGCAAGATTACGCCCTGACCGACACCACAACCACCAACTACCTCAATCGCGATTACACCACTCAACTCGTTGGCTTGGGCTATAACTATGTGCTGGGCAAGAAGTTGACTTTGGTGGCCACGGTCAACTACCAAAACGCACTGCTCAACAATAAACAAATTTCGCCCGACGTTAAGCGATCGAGCTTGAACAGCTATTCGTTCGACGCCGTGCTGCCCTCTTTGCGCCTCTCATTCACCCCCAACAAGGGGCACAACTTGAATCTAGACTACAACGCCACTTCGATTTTCCCTTCGGTCAACCAGTTGCAAGACGTGCTGGACGTGGACAACCCCTTGCAGGTGAGCCGCGGTAATTCGGCCTTACGACAGAGCTATTCCAACACTTTGTCGCTCCGTTATTCGTATGCCAATATGGTGAAAAACATCAATTTTTCGATCATGGCACGCGGCAACGTGACGAGCGATTACATATCTACCAATCGTCAATTTTTGACCCACGACACGGTGATCAACGGGACAACACTGGTTCGCGGGGCTCAATTCTCGGAACCCGTCAACCTAGACGGCTATGCCAATGTGATGGCCTTTGCCAACTTTGGGGTGGGGCTTAAATTTATGAAGAGTAACCTCAATATAATGGCTCGATATAGCTACACTCGCAGCCCGTCTATGCAAGACAATGTGCTCTACCTGTCGCAGAGCAATCGTATCGGAGCGGGAGTATCGCTCACGAGTAATATTTCGGAAAATGTTGACTTTACACTCTATTATCGCCCTTCGCTCAACCTCACGCGGGCAGGCACAGGGCGTTTCGACCGCTACTATGGTCATAACATGGGTGGCTTTGTCAATATTATCTTCCTTAAATATTTCTTTATCAATGCCGATGCTTCGTGGAACAATAGTTTCGGTACTCAGGAGAGTTACACACAACATTTTGCATTGCTCAACGCGGCCATTGGTGCTAAGTTCTTGAAAAATCGTGCGGTGGAGGTGCGCTTGTCGGGCTATGATCTGCTCAACCAAAATCGCAGCATGTATAGCTCAACCACCGACACCTATGTCCAAACGAGCACGATGAATATTTTGCGTCAATATTTCATGCTCTCCTTCACCTACAAATTCGATACACGTAAAAATCCTACCGCCACTACCACCCCCGAGGGATACACACAGAATAGGCCCCCCATGATGGGGCGTCCGGGTGGCTATCACAACTAATTGCGTAGGGCGGGGGGTGATTTCCGGGTGTCGAGCTAATAATTCTGCTAACGAGTTGATTTGTTGCTGCTTAGGCTAATCTAAATGAAAAGTGGAGCAATCAAAGCATCGGCAATCAACCACTCGCGCTCGGGAATCCACGCACGGAAATCATCAACCTCGATGGGCGAACAAGGAGCCAAGTCCGCAAAATCACGGCCAAAAAGCGCCCTGTATTCAGCCAAATTCACGCCGTCGTCTCTTCTGAGGCGCGTCATTATGTACTCGTTATGGCAGTCGGCGGCCGTTAGACTCTCGCCCTCGATTGGCGCCCCGGCAGCGTAGAGCGCGTTGCTGGCAACGTTCCACTGGCGCAAAGTCGCTCCGTCGAAAGAGTGCGCCGCGGGGCCAATGCCAAGGTAGGGCACCCCTTGCCAATAACCTGAATTATGGAGCGAAAGACGATCGGCGAGAGCAAAATTAGAAATTTCGTAGTGGCGAAAACCTGCCGCGCGAAGCTTGTCGCACAACGTATTGTATTGCCACACGCTACGCTCTTGGGCGATAGGTTGCATGTGACGTTTGTGGAAAACAGTGCGCTCCTCGATCGACAGATGATAGGCCGAAATGTGCTGCACGCCAAGCGCAAGCGCTTGATCTACATTGTCTTGCCACTGGTTGTCGGTCATAAAAGGCAGGCCATAGATCAAATCGATCGAAATATTATCGAACCCCGCTTTTTGAGCCTCGCGCACAGCTTGCTCGGCTTGGGCGGCCGAATGGCGGCGATTCATTTCTCGTAGGTGGTCGTCGATAAAACTCTCGATGCCAATAGATAATCGATTGGCCCCCAGTGCTCTAAGTCCGCAAAGGTAATCTGCAGTAAGGTGTTCGGGGTTGGCTTCCATGGTGAACTCTTCCACTTGTGTGAGGTCTATATCTTCGCGCAGTGCGGCGAGCAGCGTGGCGAGTTGATCGAGCGAGAGTATGGAGGGTGTTCCGCCGCCGAAGTAGAGTGTTCGGCTGGCTTTGTGTCCAAGGAAGTGTCGTCGTTCGTGGATTTCGCGCGCCATGGCCTTTAGCACCGGTTCGGTGGCTGAGTGTGAGGCGACGGAGTAGAAGTCGCAATAGTAGCATTTGCTGATGCAGAAGGGGATATGGATATAGATCATTTTTTTGTTTGTGCAATCTGCTCGCGCTTGTCTCGCGTTTGTAAAACCGTTTTAGCTTTTTAGTTTGTACTATCTTTTTTAGTTTGCTCTATCTTTTTAGTTTGCTCTATCTTGGTTTTATTTCTTTACTATCTTTTTTAGTTTGCTCTATCC
>JAVWYC010000105.1:0-6574 GCA_036661755.1 Mucinivorans sp.
CCCAGCCCCCCTAACCCCCAACCTTGATCAAGGCCCTATTATTCTTGCCATCAACAAAAATATACAAAGGATCATCAAAATGAACTACACGAAAATTCTCGCTCGCAAAACTCGACGGCATGCCATCTAATCGATCTACATCAAAAACACCATCGTCCTGAAAAGGATTTAACGTCAAATAACCAACCCCAAAAGAGGTCAAATTCTGAAAGAAATGAGTCCCCTGCGATGGGTCGACCCTGAAATTCGACAAACCACACTCCGCAATAACCTTGCTCTGCGAAATATCTGCCCACTTCACCGGTACGCCCAACCACGGATCGCTCGACCCCCAACGACCGGGGCCAACGAGAACATAACCTCGACCCAGCTCCTTGAAATGTTCGTTGATCTGAGCCACCTCGCGCGCCATGGCCTCGCTACGCGCCGCGCTGAAATCTTGCAAAGAGACGTAAACAATGTCGTGCACATCTTCGATCGCTCCCACCCCCAAGGCATGACAAGCATAAAGCAAAGCATCGCTCCGATCAACAGTCGCCCAATCGAGAGAACCTCCTCGCGAGGATTGAACAATGGGGCGAATTTGTAGGAAATTGAAAATGCGCTCTCCTCCCGCCTTGACGTCCATGTCGACCGCAAATTCGATCTCCACCGGCGATTTTAGCTCCTCGACACCAATGGCTAGTAGCTTTTGAATGATTTGAGCCAAGGGGAAAGTGTCGTATTTGAGCACCGAGGCAAAGGTGATCAATTTGCGCCCTTTCTCCATCGGCGAGTCCGAAATACGCTCGTTGGCTGCGTCCCAAGTCGAAGCCGCGTGCCGCAAATTACGTAGTGAGGTGGCTTTGTTGATCTCTATTTTCGATAGGTTCACCGCGTCGTCGGTCGAGGTTTTGGCTTGCGAAGGGTCGAGATTCAAGGCGTAGAAATAACGTTGTGTGTCGCGTAGAGTGAGCTCGGGTGAGCTGAGTTGGAGCGCGCTCTGAGGGTGAGCAGGCGAAAAACGAAGCGTAGCACCACCCTCGACCACAGCCTTGCCCAAGCCAAAGGCGATGTTGCAAATCCCCTCCCCGGCCTTCTCGTTGCCGATGGGATAGAAATTGAGCGAGCGCGCAACGCCCGAAATGGTAGGAAAATAGAGCCCATCTTGTTCCGATCCACACAACTCTTGAATGACAACCCCCATGCGTTCTTCGCTCAAAACATTGCTTGTGGCCTCGATGTAGGCACGCGAAGAGGCGAAAAATACTGAGGCGTAGACCGATTTGATAGCCTTGGCCAGCATGCGTAATTCGCGGTCGGGGTTATCGCAACGCGGCACCATATAGGTCGAGTATATGCCTGCAAAAGGTTGATAGTGAGAGTCTTCTAGCTTCGATGAGCTGCGCACGGCGAGTGGTCGCGTAACGTTACGCAAAAAGACGCGAAGCTCCTCCATCAGGGAGTCGCTGAAGCGAGAACCGACAAATTCGCTCAATATTTCGTTATCTTCCATCTGTTCGGTGGCCACATATTGCAGGCCATTGTCTTCCAAGAAGCGTTCAAAATGTTCGGTAGTCAGAGCCAAGGTACGCGGAATTGTGATCCGCACATCGGGCCACGCATCATAGAGGTGATGTTGTTCCAACATATTGCCAATAAAGGCCAAGCCTCGCGCCTTGCCGCCCAAGGAGCCATTGCCGCTGCGGGCGAAGGTTATGTATTGATTGTAGGTGTGAGGGTCAAATTCGGCGATCACCCCTTGGCCCATCGTGCGTCGATAGTCTTTGACCACGCCTGCCAAAAAAGCGCGCAAACGCGAGGTGTCACCTTCAAAAGATTCGACAAAAATGCCGCGAATATCGTTGGCGATGGCAAACAAACCTCGCGAGTAGAGCCATTTAGAAAAAATATTCTCACGCGAGTAGTGGAGCAACGTATTTTCGGGCATCGTTTCGATCGCGTTTTGGAGCGAGCCCAAGTCGCTAGCCACCGCCACCACATGCCCCGAGAGGGGGTCGATAAAGTGAAAATCACCAAAGGCCAAACGCTTGCGAATGAAATGTTCGATCTCGTCGAATAGTGTTTTGGAATTTTTGTTGATAAAGTCGGCTCCAATTTCAGCAGCCTTCGCGGCCATCGATTGGTCGGACGATTGCAACAAAAGCGGAATGCGCGCATCACGATTGCGGATCATAGAACAGAGTGTCACCCCGGCCAGCGAACTTTCGTTGACGCCTCTCTGTCCGCTGAAAGAGACGTCGGAAATCACGCCCAGCAAGCGCCGCCCATATTTATGATAGATAGCCATCGCCTCTTCTTGGGTGCGTGCAAAGAGGATTTTGGGGCGCGCTCGTTTGCGCAACGTTCGTTGAGCGTTGTTGAGTGCTTCGCGCACAGTGGCGTTGGTCTGCGTGAGCACTATTTTGTAGAGGTCGGGCAGGTAGGCCGAGTAGAAACGCACGCTGTCTTCCACCAACATAATGCCCTGCACCCCATAGTGCAGCATATCTTGATCGGCATTTAGGCCATCTTCGAGCATCTTGATTATGGCCAGCAGCAATTCGGCATTACCTTGCCATGCAAAGACATAATCGATGGCCGAGGTGTCTTCGCTCTCTAATCGGCGCGACACTTCGTGCGAAAATGAGGTGAGCAAAACAAAGGGAATATCGGGGAAATCTTGGCGTACTTTTTTAGACAATTCAAAAGGCGATAGGCCTCCGATATTGAACATCGAGATGATAAGGTCGAATTGTGCCCCCTCGTGCAACATATCCATCACCGTTTGCGCATGGCCAACGCGTGTGAATTGTGGCGGATTGCTCAGCGAAAGCCCCGCGTATTCGCTCTGTATTTGCGACTCGATGAGCCCGTCTTCTTCTAACGTAAATTGATCATACGAACTACAGACAAGCAAAATTCGAGTAATTCGGCGAGTCATTAGCTGCTCTAAATTCAAAGTAGGTGCCGATTTTTCCATTTTTTTATTTCTATTTTCGCTCGAAAAGTTTATATTTGCATATGCGATAGTGCCAATTCTCTACAAAAATATGAATAATTTTCAATTGATCGAAGTAAAAAACGCTTCGCAGGTCAAACTTTTTCACTCTTGTGCTCGCGCCATCTATGCCGATGATCCAAATTGGGTGCAGCCTTTGGTGGTGGACATCGAACACATATTCGACCCCACGCGCAACAAACTCTTCACCACCGGCGGGGGCGGCGAGGCTATTCGCTGGATTGTGCGCGATTTGATCGACGGGCGTATCGTGGGGCGTTTGGCTGCCTTCTATAATCGCGAAAAAATGGCACTGGAAACTTTGCCCACAGGCGGTTGCGGCTTCTTTGAATCGATCGACAATAAGATTGTTTCGCGCCTGATGTTCGATGCGGCGCGCGAATGGCTCAACCAACGAGGCATGGAAGCGATGGACGGCCCTGTGAATTTTGGCGATCGAATGCAGTGGTGGGGGTTGCTGGTCGAGGGCTTCCACGAACCGCTCTATGCCATGCCCTATGCCCGACCATACTACGCCGCCCTTTTCGATGATTATGGCTTTATGCCCTATTTCAACCAAATCACATATCTACGCCCCTTCTATGCGGGCATCGAACTGCCGGCCGCTGTGAGAATGAAGGCCGATCGGCTCGACGGAAATCCGGAATATTCGTTCCGCACGTTCGACAAAAAAAATAAGGCAAAAATGGCGCGCGATTTTTGTGATATTTACAATAGTGGCTGGGCTAAGTTCCAAGGAGTGAAGCCGCTCAGCGCAGAAGAAGCCCAAAACATGATACGCGCCATGAGCCCCATTATCGACCCCGCGTTGATCTATATGGCCTACCACAAAGAACTGGCCGTGGGCTTCTTTGTCATGCTGCCCGACATCAACCAGATCACCAAATCTTTTGGCGGCAGGTTTGGCTTGATCGAAAAGTTGCGACTTTTCTATGCCATTCACACTCACAAGATTACGCGGCTGGCGGGTCTGATCTTTGGCGTTGCCATCGAGTATCAAGGCAAAGGCGTGGAAGCGGCAATGATATGCCAACTCGAAAAATATATCACCGATCGCCAAGCCTCGTCGCGCGTGCAATACGATAACTTGCAAATGGGCTGGATCGGCGACTTCAATCCGGTGATGATGCGTATGTGCGAAAGCTATGTGCGCGCAACACGATACAAACACCATATCACTTATCGGTATTTGTTCGATCGCGATCGCCCCTTTGAACGATGCCCACGTAGAGGCTAAATAAATAACCTCCTGAGGAAATCACTCTCAAAAAAAATAATTAGCTATGAAAAACATATTGCTCGCCACGCTTTGTGCCTGCTTATTCCTAACAGCCCGGGCCGATATAAAAAACCTGCTGCCCACGCCGCAAAACATAACAGTCGATGGCGGATCGTTTCGCCCCGCCACAATAGCGCTATCTACCCCCATGTGGCAAGCCGAATTTGAAGCCCTGATTCAAGAAATGGGCGGACAATTAGCTTCACCAAAAAATAAAGCTACACAAAAAATCGAAGTGAAATTAGTCGATTCGATCCCCGGCGTAAGGCTCAACCCCGGGGAAGCCTATACCCTAAAAGTAGAACGACAAAAAATCACCATCACAGCCATCACCGCCCAAGGAGTATACTGGGCCAAAGAAAGTTTGCGCCAACTCCGCAACGACAAACGAGGCTACGATTGCTGCTCGATTGTCGACTATCCCGCCTTTCGCATTCGCGGATTTATGCAAGACGTGGGGCGGTCGTGGATCTCGATCGACGAACTGAAACGCGAAATAGCAAAACTTTCGCAATATAAGATCAACGTCTTTCATTGGCATCTGACCGAAAATCAATCGTGGCGCTTGGAGAGCAAAATATTCCCCATGATCAACGACTCAATCAACACAACGCGCATGAAAGGCAAATTCTATACCGTGGCCCAAGCACGCGATTTGGTGGACTTTTGCCGCGCTCACAACGTTCAACTAATCCCCGAAATCGATATGCCGGGCCATAGCGCAGCCTTTGAACGCACTTTTGGACACTCGATGCAAAGTGTCGATGGCATGAAAATACTCAAACTGTTGATTGCCGAGGTGTGCGAAACATTCCAAGGGGTCGACTACCTACACATAGGCACCGATGAAGTGCGGTTCACTAACCCCGATTTTGTACCCGAAATGGTGGCCTTTGTGCGCGCGCAAGGCAAAAAAGTGATCTCGTGGAACCCGGGCTGGAAATACAATGTAGGACAAATCGATATGACGCAGCTGTGGAGCGTGTATGGCAAAGCTCAAAAAGGGATTCCGGCCATTGACTCGCGCTACCACTACCTCAACCATTTCGATGCCTTTGCCGACTTGGTGGGGCTGTATAATAGCAAAATAGGTAATGTGGAAGAGGGCTCGCACGATATGGCAGGGGTGATACTCGCCCTGTGGCACGATCGATATATCGCCTCGCAAGATCAAATGATAATCCAGAATCACCTATACCCCAACATGTTAACAATAGCTCAAAGGTCGTGGCATGGGGGTGGTACGGAATATTTCGACAAAAATGGAACGAACCTTACCCCGGAAAATTTGCCGGGTTTCGCCGAGTTTGAAAATCGTATGCTATGGCATAAGAAGCATAATTTCCAAGGATACCCTTTTGCCTACGTGCGTCAGGCGGACGCCGAGTGGCTGATCTCTGATCCATTTCCAAACGGGGGTGATTTGGAGGCTGTTTTTCCGCCCGAGAGTAGCGCGGATACGTCGTATCTGTTTGAGGGTAAGCAATATAATTCACATCTAGCCTATGGTTCAGGCATTTATTTGCGTCATGTGTGGGGGGCACCTATTGTGCGTGGATTTTTCACCGATCCACAGACCAATCATACGACATACGCTTCGACATGGGTTTATTCGCCTGTGGAACAGACTGTTGGCTTGTGGTTTACGTCTCAGAACTATGGTCGATCAGAGATGGATTTGGCTCCCGAGCAGGGTAAGTGGGATAATAAGGGCAGTCGATTGTGGATCAATGGTCGGGCTATTATGCCTCCTGTTTGGTTGTCGACACATAGTGAGAAGTCGAATGAGATTCCGCTCACGAACGAGAATTTCGAGAGTCGTGATCCGTTGCCGATAGTGCTTAATAAGGGTTGGAATCGAGTGGTGATCAAGTTGCCTATTGGGGGTTTCACGAGTGATGGGGTGCGATTGGTGAAGTGGATGTTCAATTTTGCTTTTGTGACTCTTGACGGTAGTGATTCGGTGTATGGTTTGCGTTATCGGGCTATTCGTGTAGGGTTTTGATTGTTGTGTTTTAGAAAAGGATATTAAGAGTTGGTTCAGAAAAACTAATTTCTCGCGAACCGATTCAGAAAAACGCAGTTTTCAAAAGCAGTTAAGAAAAACGCAGTTTTTCACAAAAAGTTTTGGGTGACTTTTTCAAAAGTCACGATTCTACACGGCGCCGTCACGGCGATTTGTCGCTCGCGCCGCTGGCACCTAGCGGTTGCGCGGCTAGCGGTTTGCGTTAGCTGTACAGCTAGGGTCTTCCGCGGTTGCCCACATTTCAATGCCTAAAGGTAATCGTCAGCGA
>JAVWYC010000106.1:0-6521 GCA_036661755.1 Mucinivorans sp.
AAGAACAACTCTACACCATCGAACGCCTGCGCCGCGAACGCGGCCTCTCCATCGCCAAAGCCTGCCAAGAAGTGGGCGCCTCAACCCATTTGTATTACACATACCGACACCGAATGCCAAATAACGCATAAAAAAAAGGCGGAATACTCCGCCTTGATTAATCAGCCCAAAGACAAGGTGCTATTATTTTAAGCCCATCTTCTCCATCAACGGCTCAATGGTCGGTTCGCCACCATTGAAGCGCACGAAAATCGCCATCGGATCCTCGGTACCCCCCACTTCAAGAATATTGCGACGGAAAGAAGCCGCCGTAACAGGGTCGAAAACGCCAGCCGTCTTAAACTTCTTGAAAGCATTGGCCTCCAAAAGTTCGGCCCATTTGTAGGAATAGTAGCCAGCGGCATAGCCCCCTGCAAAAATATGACCAAAGGCGGGGCTCATCAAAGTGCCCGCCACGACAGGCATCAGCTGGGTGGAAGCGGTAGCGGCACGTTCAAACTGCTCGGCCGTTGTGCTGCTGTCAATGGGCGAGGTGATCGAGTGCCAAGCCATATCGTTCATCGCATAGCGCAGTTGCGACACGTTGTCGTAGGCCGCTAGATGATTTTTGGCTGCTATTAGTTTGTCTATCAATTCGGTAGGCATTTTTTCGCCGCTTTGGTAGTGGGTGGCAAAAAGGTCGAGAAATTCTTTTTCGTAGGCCCAATTCTCCATGATTTGCGATGGAAGTTCCACAAAATCGCGATAGACATTAGTCCCGGTCAGCGAAGCGTATTTCCCCTTGGCAAACATGCCGTGCAAACCGTGGCCAAACTCGTGGAGCATGGTCTGAAACTCGTTGAATGACAGTAGTGACGGGGTGGACTCTGTTGGTTTGGTGAAGTTGTTGACTAGCACCACGATAGGGCGCACTTGATTGCCTTGGGCGTCGATGCTCCCCTCGCGAAAAGTATTCATCCAAGCGCCGGAATTTTTGCCTGCACGAGGGAAATAGTCACAATAAAGCACGGCTAGAAATTCGCCCGAACGATCGAAAACATCGTAGGCCAACACATCGGGGTGGTAGGTTGGAATATCGGCATTGGCGCGAAATTCAAGCCCATAAAGTTTGCCGGCCAAGAGGAACAAAGCCTTTTCGGCATCTTGAATACGGAAATATGGACGTGTCATTTCGTCGTTAACCGAAAAAGTTGCCGTCGAAAACTTCTCGTTCCAATAGCTGAAATCCCACGGCATGAGCTGCTCCTTGAAGCCCGAAGCGGCAGCATAATCAGAAATCAAAGCCAAGTCTTTTTTGGCGTAGTCGAATGTTTTGGTCAGCAATTCGCCCAAAAAGCTATTGACCTTGTTGGCCGATTTAGCCATACGCTCTTCTAGCGCGTAATCAGCATAAGTGTTGTAACCCAGCAAGTTAGCAAGTTCTAAACGTAGATTTGCGATTCGCTTGACCGTTTGGCGATTATCATTGGGGCCGTCCGTGGCGCAAAGCGTGGCCTTGGCTTGCCACACGGCGCGTCGCAAAGAAGCCGATTCGGCGTATTTCATAAAAGGGACATACGAGGGGTAATCCAAAGTGACCAAATAGCCACGTTTTCCCTTGGCTTTGGCCGCCTCTTGGGCCGCTTCGATCCACGAAGCGGGCAACCCTTTTAGGTCGGCCTTGCGAGTGAGTAGCAACGAAAAAGCGTTGGTAGCGGCCAATTCGTTTTGATCGAATTTGACAGAAAGCTCCGCTAATTCGGCCGTCAAGGCGCGATACTTGTCGCGATCGGCACCCACTAGGTTAGCCCCGCTACGTGCAAAACTTTTATAAGTTTTTTCGAGCAACATCGCATCTTCGACCGATAGGGCAAGTTCGGCACGACGATCGTATACCTGTTTCACTTTTTGGAACAACCCCTCGTTGAGCGACACGTCGTTGCCATAGGCTGTCAAAATTGGCGAAATTTCGAGCGCTATTTTCTGTAATTCCGGCGTCGTTTCGGCCGAGTTTAGGTTATAAAATACACCAAGGGTGCGCGCCAAAAGATGGTCGTTGGTCTCCAAAGCGACAATCGTATTTTCAAAAGTGGGAACCGAACGCTGCATGACAATCATATTCAGACGCTGGCGAGCGTGCTGGATCTGCTGCTCGATGGCAGGAATGAAATGTTCGGGCTTGATCAGCGCAAAGGGAGGAGTTTCGTGTGGCGTTGTCCACCGCTCTTCGAGCAACGGATTGCCAGCCATAGAGGCCAATGTTGTTACCATAGTAGTAAGCAGAATTGCTATTTTTTTCATCAATTTATTTTTTTTGAACACAAAAGGGCAAGCCTCGCTGTTTTGTGGGGCCTGCCCTTTGGTGTGACTTGGGTATGTTACAAAAAAGTCAACCTAGAACAACGGATAGTTAACAAAAACTTCAATTGCTTGATATTCAGCCATTCCAAGACGGTCATAGAGTTTGGCCGTTGCTCCGGTGCGATCTTCGGCGCGTTGCCAAAATTCTCGTTTATCTTCGCCCGGGAAAGGCACAATGTCCTTTTGCGAGAGATGACGATAGATAGCGTGGCGTTTTTTGACCACTTCGTCCGGACTGAGCGGCACGGCCATGTCCACCATGTCTAGATCCCACTCCTGCCATGCGCCACGATAGAGCCACATCACACAGTTACGGATCCACTCATCACCCTCGGCAATGATTTGCGAGAGAGCGCCAAGCACCGCCTCGATACAAATACGGTGAGTGCCATGAGGATCCGACAGGTCGCCGGCGGCATAAATCTGATCGGGCTCAACCTTGCGAAGCAAAGCCTTTACTATATCTATATCCTCTTGTGTGATAGTGCCTTTTTTGACCGAACCGGTCTCATAGAAAGGCAAATTCAAGAAGTGCACATTGGTATCGGGATTCAACCCCAAGTGGCGGCATGCGGCACGAGCCTCGGCACGACGAATCGAACCTTTCAAACGGCGGAGTTCCACCGGCTCTACTTCGCCTTTTTTCTTGCAATCAATCAACTCTTGCACAGCATTGTACTCGCTAATCATGCCACATTCACGAGCGGTGTCCATTATTTGGAGCGCCACATCGTCGTGAACGGCAATGTTGCCCGAAGTTTCGTAGCCCAAGTGCACATCGTGACCCTGATCTACCAAACGCAAGAAAGTACCACCCATCGAAATCACATCATCGTCGGGGTGTGGCGAGAAGATAACGATTTTTTTGGGGAAAGGCCAACTCCGCGCCGGACGAGTAGCGTCGTCGGAACCCGGCTTGCCACCCGGCCATCCCGAGATAGTGTGCTGCAAGTCGTTGAAAACCTTAATGTTGAGCTTGTCGTAGGTGTCTCCCGTGGCGTCGATCAACTGCCCCAAATAGTTGTCGATATAGTCTTGGTAGGTGAGCTTCAAGATAGGTTTGTCGACCTTTTGACACAACCAAAGCACCGCCTTACGCATAAAACGATCTGTCCAGTTGCAAGTACCAACCAACCAAGGCGTGTTCACACGGATCAAAGCCGAAGCCGCATCTTCGTCCAAAACCATCTCTACATTTGAGTGACCTTGCAAATAAGTTGCCGGAATCGAGCTATCCACAGGCCCCTCGATCACACGTTGCATGATCCCCGATTTTTCTTCGCCCCACGAAATGCCAATCACCCGAGCGGCCGACAAAATAGTCCCCACACCCATCGTTATGGCACGCGTAGGCACATTTTCGATGCCATAGAAAGCGGCCGAAACCACCTTGCGCGAGGCGTTGCTCAACGAAACAACACGAGTGCGAGTATTGGCGTAAGCACCAGCCTCGTTCAAACCGATTTGCCCACTCATACCAACGCCCAACAGCAAAAGGTCGATACCGCCTTTGGCCTTGATTAGCGCCTCGTAGTCCTTGCAGTAGGCCGAAACATTATCGTGATCTACCTGACCATCAATGTAATACAAACGATTTTTGTCTACATCTATTTGGTTGAGCAATTCGCTCCACAAAGTGTGATTGTAACTTTGGGTAGCACCCACTGTGATAGGATAGTATTCAAAAACTGTGAAAATATCGCAATCAGCAAAACTCAACCCCTCTTGGCGGTGCATACGCACCAATTCGCGATAAACACCAACAGGCGACTGGCCCGAGCTAAGAGCCAAAGTGCAGTGACCCTTCTCGGCCACAGTGGCGCGAATGGCTTGCGCTATTTGATTGGCCACATAGGTGGCTCCCTCGTCGGCAGTAGGGGTTACACTGGTTGCCACACGCTCGAAGCGCGCAATAATGTCCAACGGTTCGGCGCCTTTAATCAAACCGCCACCATCGTTTTTTAATTTGTAATTACTCATTTTTCTATTGTTTTTACGTTCTTAGTATCGTTTATTATTAGGTCAAAACCGTCACCCATCGTCAGACCTATCGCCGCCCACTGCTGGGGGATAATGCTTTGCTTGCTCATGCCGGGCACTGTGTTGACCTCAATAAAATATGGCACTTCGTCTTTTATTATGTAGTCCATACGCACCACACCACGACAAGCCAAAAGAGAATAGGCCTCCAACGAAATACGCAACACACTGCTCGCCACCGTTTTAGAGATACGAGCCGGGGTGATCTCGTGAGTCTTGCCGACGGTGTATTTAGCTTCGTAATCAAAAAACTCATTCTCGCTCACCAGCTCCGTCGCCGGCATAATATACTCCTTACCGCCACAAATCATCACGCCTTGCGAAATTTCGACCCCCCGGATATACTCCTCCAAGAGCACCGAATCGCCCTCGGCAAAGGCCGCCGCAATCGCCCGGTCGAGCTCCTCCACACGCTTGACCTTGCTCACCCCGCAACTACTGCCGCTGGCGTTGGGCTTCACAAAAAGCGGCAAACCAAGCTCCGCCACAATCTGCCCCGAATCATACGACGCACCACGCACCAAAGAAATCTCGCGCGCCAAAGCCACCCCCTTGATCTCTCTTACAACGTGTTTACAGAGCTTTTTATTGAATGTGATGGCCGAAGCTTCAAGCCCGGGGCCGGAATATGGCACCCCTAGAAGATCAAAATAGCCTTGTAACACCCCATTTTCGCCAGGCGTGCCGTGGATCATAATGAGCACATAATCGAAGGGAACGCCCCCGACACTAAAATCATTTTTGTCGATCGCCTCGTGCCCCGGCAAGGCATACCAACCATGCTTAGATATTTCTACGAGCATCGGATCGTACTTTGCCCGATCGAGCGATTCAAAAACCGCGGCACCACTGACTAGCGATATTTCACGCTCGGAGCTATCGCCTCCAAAAACAACTGCTATCTTTAACCTTTTCATATGAATCTACACAAAAATACAAACTGCCCCGAAAAGTCGAGCCAAAGTTTATATTACAAAATTAGAAATTTTCCTACCTTTATCAAAATTTTTAGCACAATAAAAACAAATGAATACAAAAATCACTGAATTACTAGGCATCAAGCACCCTATTATTTCGGGTGGCATGGTTTGGTGTTCGGGTCATCGTTTGGCGCAAGCGGTGAGTTTGGCCGGTGGCTTGGGGCTGATCGGCGCCGGGTCGATGCACCCCGAAACGCTGATCTATCATATCGAGCAAGCGCGTGCGGCAACCGCTCCGACGGCACGTGTCTTTGGGGTCAATGTGCCGCTTTTTTATCCCGAGATAGAGCGTGTGATCGATATTTTGATCCAAGAGCGAGTGCCTGTTGTCTTCACCTCTGGCGGATCACCGGCTCTTTACACCAAGCGTTTGCAGGCCGCCGGCATTGTGGTGGTGCATGTGGTGAGCTCGGTGAAATTCGCGCTCAAGGCCCAAGAGGCGGGCTGTCAGGCTGTGGTGTGCGAGGGGACAGAGGCCGGAGGGCACAATGGGCGCCAAGAGACCACCACCATGGTGCTTGTGCCCGGGGTGGTCGATGCTCTTTCGATTCCTGTTATTGCGGCCGGCGGCATTGCTTGCGGGGCACAGATGTTGGCGGCGTTGGCTTTGGGAGCTCAGGGGGTGCAGGTGGGCACGCGTTTTGCGTTGTGTGACGAGAGTTCGGCGCACGAGAATTTCAAGCTTCGTTGTCGTGGTATGGCCGAGGGAGGGACGGTGCTCGCGATGCAGAAATTGGTTCCTATACGTATGGCTCGCAACGAGTTTTGCGAGACGATTTTAGCTGCACAGTCGCGTGGTGCATCGTCGGACGAGTTGCGTCAGTTGTTGGGTGAGCGTCGATCGAAGCTTGGTATTTTCGAGGGTCAAGTCCAGCAGGGTGTATTAGAGATCGGTCAAGTGTCTTCGATGGTGAGTGAGTGTGAGAGTGCTCGTGATATAGTTGATCAGATGATGCGTGAGGTTGGTGATCGGTTTGTTGATTTATCGCGATTGGTGTAGTTGTGTGTGGTGGGGAGCGTGCAGCGCTCAGATAGAACCGGTTCAGAAAAGTGAAGTATCAAAGAGCAGTTAAGAAAAACGAAGTTTTCAAGAACAAATTAAGAAAAACGCAGTTTTTCAAGAAAAGTTTTGGGTGACTTTTTCAAAAGTCACGATTCGGC
>JAVWYC010000107.1:0-6408 GCA_036661755.1 Mucinivorans sp.
CTTGAAAACTGCGTTTCTCTGAACCAACTCTTGAAAACTTCGCTTTCCTCAGCCCAGCGCTACTTGTGGCTACGCGCCACTTACCCTATTTCCCCGCCTCCTGATGCTGCCATATCAAAGCCGAAGCACCAAGCACCGCCGCATTACGACCATCTATACCCGATGGCAAAATCTTAACCTTGTTCTGGAAATTACGCAAAATATTAGCCTCCATCGCACGCTTGGTAGGCTCGAAAATATATTTGCCAGCCTTGGCCAAACCGCCAAAAAGTATAATAGCCTCAGGCGAGGTGATCGTCACAGCGTCTGCCAAAGCCTGACCCAACATCTGCCCCGTGTATTCATATGCCTCAATAGCCAAAGGATCACCGTTCAAGGCCGCCTTGGTTATCATCTCTGCCGTTAGCTCGTTGTAGGTTATGTTGCGAAACTCGCTGTCCTCCAAATGGTCGGCCAATAGTTTGAAAGCCGTACGCTTGATGCCCGTGGCCGATACGTAAGTCTCCAAACACCCCTTGCGACCGCAACCACACTGGCGCCCCGAACGTTGGACAATCACGTGACCCAATTCGCCAGCAAAACTGTCGTGACCATAAACTAACTGCCCATTGGCCACAAAACCACTGCCCAGACCCGTACCCAAAGTGACAACGATAAAGTCCTTCATGCCACGTGCCGCACCATATATCATTTCACCAATGGCGGCCGCGTTAGCGTCGTTGGTGATGATGATTGGGATCGAGGGATAATATTTCTTGAATTTCTCGACAAACGGAATGACACCCGCCCACACCAAATTGGCCGCATATTCAATCGTACCGTTGTAATAGTTGCCATTTGGCGCGCCGATACCAATGCCGAGTAACTCGTATTCAAAATCCAACTTTTTGAGCATGTCTTGAATCCCCAAGTAAAGTTCTTCAAGATATTGGTCGAAATCAGGGTATTTTCGAGTTGGGAGCACACCTTCGCCAAACATATTACCTTCTCTATCAACAAGGCCATACACCGAATTTGTGCCGCCTATGTCAATGCCGACTGTCAATTGTTTCATTATCGTGGTCTTTATTATTTGTATTTACATTTAGTATTGCATATCAAATTTATGGTTTTTTTTTGGAACCACAAAATTTTTATTCATTGTTATTAACAATGGGTACACGAATATCGGAAAAGATTTTTGATTAATCAAGGTTTCATTCAAAATCGAAAGCGGAGCGTAGCCGGAGCTAGGTGAGAATTTTTTTGAGGAAGGGGGAGTGTAATGTTGAGTAATCAAAGAAAAGTAGGCTTAGTGTAAAAATAAATTGATAAATTTGAAGATACTTGTCGGCTAATTGTAAAAGTAGTCAAAAAAAATAATTATCTTTGTTGCATTATGAGTAAACTTATCGAAGAATTATCCCTGGAAATCGAAGCTGAGGTGAGCCGTTTGCCGTTGCCATCTGAGCCCGAAGGGCTGTACACGCCCATAAAATACATTATGGAAGATGGCGGCAAGCGTATGCGTCCTTTGTTGTGCGTTTTGGCGTGCGAGATGTTTTGCGGCCAAGCTATGCGCGCCAAGGCTCCTGCGTTGGCGATCGAGGTGTTCCATAACTTTACGCTCTTGCACGATGATATAATGGATCGAGCTTCGGTTCGTCGTTCGCGCCCCACTGTGCACACGCTGTGGGGTGACAATACTGCGATTTTGTCGGGCGATGCGATGATGATTTTTGCCTATACTTTGCTCGCCAAAAGCGAGGTGTTTGATGATGTTTTTGCGGTTTTTTCGCGTTCGGCCATCGAGGTGTGCGAGGGGCAACAGCTCGATATGGAGTTTGAAAAACGAGACAGCGTGAGCGGCGATCAATACATAGAGATGATTCGCCTGAAAACCGCATCGCTGATGGCCTCGGCCTTGGTGATGGGCGCTATCGAGGGAGGGGCCTCGCCGCTCGAACAGGCTGCTCTCTATCGTTTTGGTGAGTTGCTGGGGCTTGCTTTCCAGATTCAAGACGATCGCTTGGATACGTATGGCGATGCGGCAACTTTTGGTAAGAACATCGGGGGGGATATTGCCGAGGGCAAGCAGACTTTTTTGAAGATAGTGGCCTCAGAAGCGGCTGATAACGACCACGATCGCGCAGTTCTACATAATAGTCGAGAGTATGATCAAGTGCGCGCGCTCTATGATAAATATGGTGTCGAGCAATTGGCGCGGCAGGCTATTGAGCAATATTATGATCAAGCGATCGATTGTTTGGCTATTTTTTCGCCCGATCAAAGAGAACACCTGGAAATTTATGCACAGATGATATTGCGTCGCAAAAAATAGAATAATGGGGAAAAATAAACAGCGACGATTTGCCGAGAATCTGACCTTCAAATGTTTGGTGCAAAGTGAGTTTGGTGCGGTTTTTGGTGCCGCACACCCATTGCGAGGTGCGTGGCGCGAATTTTTTGGTAACGATAATCCGATTGTTCTAGAAATAGGCTGTGGGCGTGGCGAATACACGATTGCTTTGGCGCGTGGCGAGGCTCATAAGAATTTCATCGGCATCGACATCAAAGGGGCGCGTTTGTGGCGTGGAGCGAAAACAGCCACCCAAGAGGGGCTCACTAATGCAGCTTTTTTGCGTACCCGGATCGAGGTTATCGATTCGTTTTTTGCTCCGGGCGAAGTGTCGGAGATTTGGATCACATTCCCCGATCCGCAGCTCAAAAAACCACGCAAACGACTCACTTCGGCTATGTTTTTGAATCGTTATTCAAATTTCATGAAACCAGATGGGCTGGTGCACTTAAAAACGGACAGTGTCCATTTGCACGAATATACCAAAGCTCTTTTGGTGGCTAACGAGATTCTAATCCAAGAGGCGTGTGATGATATTTATGGCGTCCGGCAAGGCGAATTAGAAGATCAATTAACCAAGATCCAGACCACATATGAGGCTCGTTTTTTGCAGCAGGGCTTGGCGATCACCTATTTGCGTTTCGCTTTGAGCGGCCGCGTGCCCTTGCGTGAGATCGAATTTTGGGCCGACGCTGTGAGCCCTACGCTCGACGATCAACGAGTGCGTCGTGTGAAAGATGACCTTGTGGTAGAAATATGCGAGGAGTCGGGCTTTTGCTTTGGCGTGGTTCGGGCTATTAGTGCGGCTGAGGATTTGTTGGGTGGGGTGAACAAGGCTTATAGTTTGGGCCCTATTGTACACAATCGGGTGGAGGTTGAACGGTTAGAAAAACATGGCCTAGCGGTGATTTCGCACGAAGAGCTAAGGGTTTTGCCAAGGGCGAGCAAGGTTTTGGTGCGTGCCCACGGCGAACCGCCCTCAACTTATGCTTTGCTTGATCAATGCGGCTTGGATGTGGTCGATGCCACGTGCCCGGTTGTGGCTTCGCTCCAAAAACGTGTCAAACGAGCGTGGGAACAGATGCAAAAAGTGGGTGGGACGGTCGTTATTTTGGGCAAAAAAGGGCACAGTGAAGTGGTGGGGCTCACGGGACAAGTGGGCGAAGACGCTGTGGTGGTGGAATCGGTAGCTGATTTGTGTCATGTCGATTTTTCGCGAGCTGTGACTTTGCTTTCTCAGACGACCGAGAGTTTGGAACTCTTTGAACAAGTGAAAGACGAGATTCTCTCTCGCGTTGCCGATCCGTCGAAAGTTACAATACACGATACGATTTGTCGCCAAGTGTCTAATCGTAATCCTCATTTGTCGGCTTTTTCGGCTTTGTTTGATGTGGTGATTTTTGTGAGCGGACGCGATAGTTCCAATGGTGCGGTGTTGTGTGAAGTTTGTCGAGCCAGCAATTCGGCAACTCACCTTGTGGAACGTCCCGAAGAGTTAGTCTTGGAGTGGTTTTCCGGGGCGCGAAAAGTAGGAGTTTGTGGTGCAACATCGACTCCAAGATGGCTTATGGAACGAGTTGCAAAAAAAATTAAAGAAATTGTTAGGTAATTCAAAAAAGTTACATAACTTTGCACTCATAGACCTCTGAATTTGGGGTTGTTATGTACAAATCTAGTGGTTTGTTCGTAATTTGATTCGTTAAAATCATATTTTATAACTTTTATTATGACAAAAGCTGAACTTGTTAGTGAAATTGCTAAAAACACTGGCATAGAAAAAGTGTTGATCATGGAGGTTGTTGAAAACTTCATGGAAGGCATAAAAAAATCAATGATCGGTGGTGACAATGTTTATTTGCGTGGTTTCGGTAGCTTTATTCTGAAAGCTCGTGCCGAAAAAACCGCTCGTAACATTTCGCGTAACGTTGCCGTTACGGTTCCTGCCCATAACATTCCTGCATTCAAACCTGCAAAGGAATTTAAGGACGTGATCAAAACACAAAAATAAGGATAGTTCCTTGAAACAACATTTATTAATCTAAAAAACCAAGTCAATGCCAAACGGTAAAAAGAGAAAGGGACATAAGATGGCGACCCATAAACGTAAGAAACGTCTACGTAAAAATCGCCATAAGAATAAAAAATAGGTAGTTTTTATTCTTGATTGTGTGACGTGTGTTTGCGCTTGTTTAGCGGTAGTATTCACAAAAATAGCACAACAGGGTTAAAAAATATTGAGTTTTTTTTGAAATAGACCTAAAAAAGCCCACAGCTTTGCGTGAGGTTTCTTTTGGGTCTATTTTGCTGTAAAGGGAGCGTGATTGCTCCCGGTGGAGCTGTGCGCTCCGAAGAATTAATACAAAAAATAAATGACAAAAGAATTAGTTATTCATTCCAAGGGCAGCGAAATTGAAATCGCGCTTCTTGAAGATGGGCAACTTGTCGAAATGAGTCAGGAAAAAGGGACGGGTGGATTTAGTGTGGGTGACATTTATGTTGGCAAAGTGCGTAAGGTGATGAGTGGCTTGAACGCCGCTTTTGTGGACGTGGGCTACGAAAAAGACGCTTTCCTACATTATCTGGATTTGGGCGCTCAATTTTCAACCCTTCACCGTATCAGTAAAACCGGTGGTACTCGTACTCGTCCTGTCGATATTTCACGAGAAAAACTATCGCCACCTCTGCCTCGCGAAGGCAAGATTGACACATACCTAGCCACTGGCGATTCGTTGATTGTGCAGATCGCCAAAGAACCTATTTCGACAAAAGGGCCGCGCTTGACAAGCGAAATATCATTAGCCGGCCGACATCTGGTGCTCATGCCGCTGTCGACCAAAGTTAATATTTCGCAGAAAATTCGTTCCAACGAAGAACGTCGACGATTGAAAAAAATCGTTGAGGGAATTTTACCCCATAATTTTGGAGCCATTGTACGAACGGCAGCCGAGGGTAAAACACAAGAAGATATTGAAACGGACATCAAAAGTCTGTTGGACAAATGGAGCGGTGCGGTCAGTACTTTGCAAACTGCCAAGCCGGTGACTTTGTTGCTCGGCGAAGATAGCCGCACGACAACGATTTTGCGTGACTTGCTGAACGATAGCTTCTCGAAAATACACGTCGATACGCCAGAAGTTTATCATGCGGTGCGTGAATATATATCGGCCATAGAACCGGATGCCGAAAAAATCGTTAAACTATATAAAGGTAGTACTCCGATTTTTGATGAATATGAGATCACAAAGCAGATCAAACAGCAGTTTGGTCGCACGGTGCCTTTTCGTCGCGGGGCTTATCTGATAGTCGAACACACCGAGGCTCTGCACGTGATTGACGTCAATTCGGGCAAAAGGGCTAAGGCCGACGAAAATCAAGAGCAAAACGCATTGGAGTGCAATATGAATGCTGTTCCGGAAATTGCGCGTCAACTAAGGCTGAAAGACATGGGCGGTATTGTGGTGATTGATTTTATTGATCTTCATATCCCGACGAATCGTAACAAAGTTTACGAGGCGATGAAGGAGGCGATGGCGAAAGATCGAGCGAAACATAACATATTGCCTTTGACCAAGTTTTGTTTGATGCAGATTACACGTCAGAGGGTTCGTCCCGAGACCAAGATTGTCATTAGCGAGAGTTGTCCTACGTGTCATGGCACGGGTCAAGTTGCTCCGACTTTATTGCTTGACGAGCAGATTGAGGCGCGTTTGGCCTATTTGATGCAGGGTGATCACAAGGTGAAGTTGGTGAAAATTCATGTTCATCCATTTGTGGCGTCATTTCTCAGGCGTGGTATAATTTCCAAGCGTATGCGTTGGTCGATGAAGTATCATGTATCGGTGAAGGTGATAGAGAATGATTCGGTGGGTATGATTGACTATCACATTTTGGGCCCGGACGATCGTCCGTTGTAGTTGGTTGTTGGGTTTAATGTAGTTTTAATTAATGAGTGCGGCAGTTTCTTGGGGTCCAAGAGGCTGCTGTATTTTTGTGGTGGGGGGCGTTTAGGCTTAGGTTTGTGCTAAGGTCGAGCTAGTGAAGAAAAACGAAGTTTTCAAGAGCCAGTTAAG
>JAVWYC010000108.1:0-6392 GCA_036661755.1 Mucinivorans sp.
GCGACAAATCGCCGTGCCGACGCCGTGCCGAATCGTGACTTTTGAAAAAGTCACCCAAAACTTTTCTTGAAAAACTGCGTTTTTCTGAATTTGTTCTAGAAAACTTCGTTTTTTTGAATCAGCTCTTGAACACTTCGCTTTTCTTAACCAGCTCTTGAAAGTTTCGCTTTTCTTAGAGGCAAGATGACCTTAAAACTGATCGTCGAAAGAAGCAACCATCACCGCCTTTATCGTGTGCATGCGATTCTCGGCCTCATCAAAAACAATCGACAACGATGACTCAAAAACATCATCGGTAACCTCTATCTCCTTGATACCAAATTGCTCGAAAATCTGACGCCCAACCTCTGTCTGAATATCATGAAAAGCGGGCAAACAATGCATGAACTTCACCTGACTATTACCCGTAAGAGCGAGCGCCTTGGCGTTTACTTGATATGGCATTAGTTTTTCGATCCGCTCAGCCCAAATTTCCTTGGCCTCACCCATCGACACCCATACATCAGTATAAACAAAATCAGCCCCAATAAGCGCCTCGCTCAAATCATCGGTGATGGTGATTTTAGCTCCCTCGGCTCGCAAATCAGCCACCAATTGGGCATCGGGAAAATAATCGCGCGGAGCCGCCAAAGCATACTCCAAACCAACCTTAGCACAACCAACCATCAACGAAAGAGCAACATTATTGTCGCCCGTGCCCATAAAAACGACCTTGGCCGCCTTGTCTTTATCTTTATAATGCTCCTTGATAGTCAAATAATCGGCCAAAAATTGCGTTGGGTGAGTTTGATTGGTCAATCCATTCCACACCGGCACACCGGAGTAGGCGGCTAATTGCTCGACAATTGATTGGTCGAAGCCACGATATTCGATCGCATCGTACATACGCCCCAACACGCGCGCCGTGTCGGCAATACTCTCTTTGCGGCCAATCTGCGAACCCGAAGCCCCAAGATAGGTGGTATGTGCACCTTGATCGGCCGCAGCCACTTCAAAAGCACAGCGAGTACGCGTTGAATCTTTCTCGAAAAGCAACGCCACATTACGCCCCACAAGATGTTTGACCTCGGAGCCATTTTTTTTATTCTCTTTGAGTTCAGCGGCCAGAGCCACTAATTTTTCTATTTGTAAAGCAGTTAAACTACTAATAGAGAGCAAATGACGAAACATATTTCTAGATAATTATATGATAATAAAAAACGATCTGCTAGCGCCGCTCTTGTTAGCGATAAATCTTCAAGCTTTGACCTGGACGAATCATCGTTCCTTTCAGCTTATTCCATTTTTGGATATCCGACACACGCACATTATATCGATCGGCAATTTTGCCCAGCACATCTCCATTTTTGACCTTGTATGTTGTGGCACCCGAGCGCGAAGAACCTGACGATGAAGAGCTAGCGACGGCTTGCGCGGTGGCGGTCGAAAAATTTTTGACCTCTAAATATTTTTTGAGGTAAACCGTATCTTTGGAATAAATTTGCATCTCAGCATCGATAAACTTACCAACAGAGGCCGTTGGCAAAATCAATGGATATTCGTGTTCGATGGCCGGAATAATATCGATACGATATTGAGGGTTGAGCGAGCGCAACACATCGAGCGACACACTGATTGTTGAGCTAACCTGTTCCAGGTGCATCATTTTATTGACCATCACCGTGTCTACGGCCATTGGATACGAGGGTGTGCGAATTGTCATATTGTGCGCCTTTTGGAACGTATAGCCATATGTGGCTCCAATAAAGGCAGGCACATATGAACGTGTTTCGCGTGGCAAATACTCCCAAATATCCCAATAATTGCGCACTTGACCAGCTCTTTTGATTGCTTTATTCACATTGCCCGGGCCGCAATTGTAGGCCGCTAGCACCAATGTCCAATCGCCATAGATACGATACAAATCGCGCAGATAGCGACACGCCGCGTCACTCGATTTGACGGGATCGCACCGATCGTCGACAAAGGAAGTGACCTCCAATCCATAATATTTACCCGTCAGTATCATCATCTGCCACAAGCCAACGGCCGAAGCACTCGACTTGGCGTAAGGAACCAAGGCCGACTCGATAACGGGCAATATTTTGAACTCCATCGGCAAACCATAGCGGTATAAAGCCTCTTCAAAAATCGGAAAATAGTAACGTGCTGCACCCAAAATCCACTCCATCGTTCCTCCGTCGCGAGTATAGAGGTCGATATATCGACGCACTATATTATTATAGGGCAGTTGAATTTCGGTGGCCATCATTTTTAGCCTTTTGCTATACATGGCGTCCTTTTGTGGGTCGTTGACCGTTGGTGCTAAGGGATTGTCTTCGATTTCGACAAACTCATTTTTGAAGCGTTCATACGCATTTTGGGCGTTGGAAGCCTGCATGGCGTTCAAGAGTTCGGAGTAGTCGATGCTCTGTGGCGCGACCTTGAGCGTACCATAGTTTGTCACCGATGCCAGTTGGGCATGCGAGGCGGTGAAGCAAGATAAAATCAAAACAATTAACAATAATTTTCTCATTATTTTTTTCGGTTTTTAGAATTTCACCCTAAGCGCCAATCCTGCGCCAGAGGGCGATAAAGAAGTTTCCCCAAGCCTTTCGTCAAAAACCTTAGGGGCTACGGTAACACTCAATTCGGGCGTAATATCCCAGTTTTTGAGCATCGCAATCACATAAGTGTCGATCACGCTCAACAAATAGATACCGGCCATGCCAATAATACCTAAGTCGCGGTTACGACGATAGGAATCCTTGGCGTTTTTGAGAATGTCGGCCGAATATCGACCATTAAATTCATCTACTGTTGTAGGGTCGCCATCGCTCACTATTTCATAGGCTCTTTTGTAGCGTTGATAACTACGATTATTGTAGTCGATCACCGTACCCACCACCGCAAAACCACCATAATAGATAGGCAAACGCCAATAAGTACGCGTGTAAATAAAGCCTGCACCCGGAAACAAAGCTGCCAAAACAGTAGCCTTGCGAGTATGATTGATCTTACCCCGATAATTGAACGTTGCATCGGCCAATTGATAGAGGTATGTGGCTCCGGCCAAGGCAAACATCACCGTGGCAGCAGTCTTGTTGTTCTTCATTTCGTTTTTGATTGGGTTGGTCACATCGAGTGGCGCACCGGCGTCCAAGGCCCTTTGCCAACGATTGCTCGCCAAACGCGCTTGGTTGTTGAGCGCAAAACCTCCGGCGGTGAAACCTCCCATCACGGCATAAAAAACAGGAGCCTTCCACCATTGACGATTATAGATCTGCCCCATGCCCGGAATCAAGGACAAAGCCACCAAACCTCCGGCCGAAATAGTGTCGCGAGTGAGCGAAAAATGTCTCTTAGCCCGAGTTAAGGCCAAAGAATCAGCGCTCAAAGAATCGGCCTTGGCCTTGATGGCAAACTGGCCACGAGCCAAAGTGTCGCGCCCCAAAAGCGAATCGATATGAGCCAACGAATCGCGTTGCAGGGAGTTCAATCCGCCGCTCAAAGTGTCGAGCAACAAGGGGCTCAAACGCCGCCCACCGCGCACCACAATACGCGCCGGTTGCGTTTTGCGCTGCATGCTCTGTTCTTTGTCTAGCTCTTTTTTACTCTTGGGTTTCACTTTCTGGGGTTTCGAGCCATGCGCGTCTGTACGGACAACGCTTCTCGCCCCGGGCTCGGCCGTTCGATGGGCCGTCTGGCCGCAAACGGCCATCGTTACACTCAAAAATAACAAGACCAAAAATATGTTCTTTTTTCGCCCCACGTGGTTATTTGTTCTCGATTTTTTCTATTATTCGTTCCAGCTCGGCCGTCGAGGTGAAGTTAAGCGTAATGCGCCCCACCCCACGATCAGATGCCTCAACCTTAATTTTTTTTGTACCCAACACTTCACTCAAACGATCGGAATAGGTAGTCAATTTTATTTTTTTCGCTTTTTGAGGAACCGTTTTTGCGGGCTCCCTGACCAACTCCTCGACGGCTCGCACCGAGAGTTCATTTTTCACAATTCGCTCCAACAATTCGCACTGCGTCTTGTGACTTTCTACCCCCACCAAAGCCCTGGCGTGCCCCATTGTGATCTGCCCACAGCGAACAGCCGCCTGCACCGTTTCGTCGAGTGTCAACAAGCGCAAATAGTTAGCCACCGTTGATCGGCGCTTACCCACACTAGCCGACAGAGCCTCTTGCGTCAATCCCAATTCGTTAACCAAACGCGAGAGCGAGAGCGCAATTTCGATTGCATCTAACTCCTCGCGTTGAATATTTTCCACCAATGCCATTTCGAGCAATTGCTCGTCGCCAACGGTGCGAATGTAGGCAGGGACGGAGGTCAAACCAGCTAACTTCGATGCTCGGAACCGACGCTCGCCACTCACTATTTGGTAACGTCCATCGGCACTTTGGCGCAAAGTAATCGGCTGAATCACACCCAGTCGCGCGATCGAAGCGGCCAACTCCTCGAGCGCTTGCGAGTCGAAAGAAGTGCGAGGTTGCGACGGATTGACATCGATCGCACTCAATTCTACTTCGCTACTAACGCTACCAAGTGTCGGTGTATTGTGATCCTCGGTTTCAAAAATTGCACTTAGGCCTTTGCCTAATCCCATTGGCTTCATATTTTGATTATAATGATTGAGAAAAAATATCCATTTAACGGTCAAAAGTACGAATTTTTATTAAGAAATCGTCTAATTTTGTTAATTTCAATTTTGAAATCACTATTTTTGTAGTAACTTTCTGCCATCGGAGCAAATGTTTTTACTCTTTTGATTATCGAAAAAATTATCGAAAAAAACCTTCACACAAAAAAAATGGATCCCTTGCTTCAAATGGCCAAAGAGGCCGCACAACAAGCCTACGCACCCTATTCTTCATTCAAAGTAGGAGCCGCCGTCGAGTGTACATGCGGGCAAATAGTCACAGGCAACAATCAAGAAGTGAGCTCATACAGCCTCACCCTATGCGCCGAACGAGTGGCGCTGGCCAAACTTTTTTCTGACAACCCCGCCGCGCGCGTGGCACGATTGGCCATCTATTCGCCCTCGGCTCCCGGCGGTGTTGTACGTCCATGCGGCGCGTGTCGTCAATACATAGCCGAATGCGCCCAACGTTCGGGCACAGATATAGAAATAGTAATGGCCGATAAAAAAGAGTTAATTTCCACACTTTTACCACTCGCTTTTTCGTTAAAATAACATAACCAAACTAATTAACAACAAGCTTCTGAAAATTGAATCTTTCACGGCGAACTCTCCCCCTCTCACAGAGAGAGATCGCTCGAAGTAGCGTGAGAATTTTAAGATCGAAAGCTCAACGAAAAAACGATTCCTAGAAGTCACCAACCATGAAAAAGCCACTGCTATTGATCACCCTGCTTAGCCTTATAGCAATCAATACAATAAACGCCCAAACAAAAATTCAAAAAATGAAAGAACTTACCCCGGCCGAACGCCAAGTGATAATAGACAAAGGTACGGAAGCCCCTTTTACGGGGAAATACTACAATTTTTCGCAAAACGGAACATACACGTGCAAACAGTGCGGGGCAGAGCTATATCGCTCGAGCGACAAATTTGAATCTTCATGCGGCTGGCCAAGTTTCGACGACCAAATCCCGGGCGCCGTCAAACGAATCCCCGATCGCGACAATCGACGTACCGAGATCGTATGCGCCAAATGTGGCGGCCATTTGGGGCACGTTTTTCAAGGCGAAAAATTCACTGCCAAAGATACACGCCACTGCGTAAATTCACTCTCCATCGACTTCCAAGCCGCCGACACAGTGCCGCAAGCGGCAGTTGCAGTTTTTGCCGGTGGTTGTTTTTGGGGCGTCGAACATCTGATGCAAAAGCAAAACGGCGTAATAAGTGTCGAGAACGGCTATACGGGCGGCACTACCGTTGATCCAACCTACCAGCAAGTTTCCTCGCACACCACAGGGCACGCCGAGGCGGTGCGAGTGACCTACGATCCGCGCAAGGTGAGCTACAAGGAGCTTGCACAATTGTTTTTTGAAATCCACGACCCCACACAAAGTGATGGTCAGGGGCCGGACATCGGGCCGCAATATCGTTCCGAGATTTTTTACTCCAACCCTTCGGAGCTTGTGGCGGCAGAAAGTTTGATTGATATTTTGCGAGCCAAGGGTTATGCGGTCACGACTCGTCTCACGCCTTTGACCAAGTTTTACCCGGCCGAGCCCTATCATCAAGATTACTATCAGCGCAAGGGTACTGAGCCCTATTGCCATGCTTACACCAAACGATTTTAGAGTTTGCTTGGCGCGTAAAACCGCGCTATCTTTTTGGGCTATTTTTTGAGTTGTGTTTTTAGTTTGTACTATCTTTTGGGGTCTGTTCTAACTTTTTAGTTTGTTCTATCTTTTTAGTTTGTACTATCTTTTT
>JAVWYC010000109.1:0-6370 GCA_036661755.1 Mucinivorans sp.
CCCAAAACTTTTCTTGAAAAACTGCGTTTCTCTTAACCAGCTCTTGGAAACTGCGTTTCTCTTAACCAGCTCTTGGAAACTTCGTTTCTCTTAACCAGTTCTTGGAAAACTTCGTTTTTCTTAACCGGAGATTGAAATCTTTGTTTGTCTTAACTACTCTTGAAAGCTTCGCCTTTCTGAACCAACTCATAAACAAAAAAAAGGCCTGCCCGAAAATTGCTTTCGGACAGACCCTCTTAATCTTAACGTTTTATTAACCTATTAGAACCCGCCAACAGTAGACGGAGCTGTTCCCGCAACACGACCCCAACCCGGATTTTGATAGATCGGCGATTTGTTGATATCCACCACTCCATCAGGGCCTTTGATAGCCGTATCCTTGAAGTGATTAGGCTGAATTGGCTTGAGGTAGTGAGCCGAATGCCACCTACAACCCTCAAACAAGTTATTATCAGGCTGACGGATAGACCAAGGTTGGAAGTAATCACTTTGTGTGTGTGACGACATATTAGCTTGATCGCTCGAAGGACCTTCGATAAACGAAGTCTCATGAGTCTTTGAATCGACGTATTTTTCGTACATCTGACCTACACCCGAACCGTTTTTCCAAAGTCGCATACCTTCAAAACGATAAGGAGTAGAGATCATTTGATCCATTGCACGCCAACGGATCAAGTCGTCCCAACGGAAGCCTTCGGCTATGAGTTCCGAACGACGTTCGCGACGGATATTATAGAGTGTAGCGTCAACAAGTTTACCTGCGGTGTAAGCACCCCAGTCACCTTTTTCTTTCTCCATCACCGTGGCGGCAATCGTAGCGTTGAAGTCCGGATTCACATTGGCACGCGTACGGATAGCAGCCCAATATGCGGCAGCCGTTCCATCGATACCATTGTTGAGTAGATACGAAGCCTCGATGTAGTTCAAGTAAGCTTCCACACCGCGGAACATCAAACTACCATAAGTACAACGAACACCAGATCCACCGGCATTTTTCAATTGAACCGGATCGTGGCTCAAACCTTTCTTGATGCCATAACCGGTAGACGAACGAGTTGCGCCATCGTTGATCAAGCCTGGAACCCATTCTGTGAATTGGTTTTTAGGAACATCAAGAGCAACCCATTCACCCAAACCTTTCACAAAGAGAGAAAGACGAGTGTCGCGATTGATTTTGATATTTGTGATCGAGTCATCACCCTTGTATTCCGACCCGGCAGCGTGAGTAGCGTAGATTGGAAGACCATCTTGCATCAAGAAAGACTCCATGTATCCGCGAGTGAAACCGCAACCATCACCAGAATTAATTGCACCACCTGTTCCGTGATAGATTTGTAGCGATGCGCTATACGTACGCCACATTACTACTTCCGAATACTTACCCATATCGGTGTCGATAAACATATCGTAATATGGATTTGCCTTCAAACTTGTGTAGTCGTAACCTGCAGGGTTAGGTGTCAGAGTATGGCCATCGGCAACAATTTTGGCTGCCTTCATAGCGGCTTGGAGGAAGAAAGTGATCTCCGTATTGGCATCATATGTATATGATGGGTAAGTTTCTTTGCCTGGCCAACCCGGACCATTAGGCACATAAGCCGTACCGGCGAAGTTTTTCTCGAATGAACCTTCGTATAGCCCTACGCGAGATTTAACCAAATTGGCAACGTCGGCCGACAAACGGTTTTTGCCGCCAGCAGGAGAGTTACTCATATACATCAGTGCTGAATCCAAGTCGGCGATAATGAAACGAGCCACTTGGTTACGTGGTTGACGAACAGAAGCGTTGACCAGTACTTCGGCCTTGTCGGGCAAGATTTCGGTAATGATAGGCAGATCTCCTAGTGATTTGAGTTTAGAGAAATAGAACCAAGCACGGAAGAAATACATCTCACCGATATAATGTTTAATCATTGCCTCGTTACCGGTAATTTTGCCAGCTTTGAAGCGAGGCATAACCGTACGGATAAAATAGTTGATCGTATAGAGATCACCCCAAGTCCAATAGTTGCCTGTTTTATCAATATTGTACTTGCCCGGAACAAAGATTCCTTCGGTATTGTATCCAACTTGGATTTGGTTGTCTGTACCATTATCCCAGCCAAAACTACCATTAGCATAACTACCTTCGCCGTGTGAAGGGAGCATATTGTAACGGTTGATGGCATAGGCAGCCAAATCTTTTTCGCTCCACAAATAATTTTCTGGTGTGATTGTCGATACCGGAGGCCTGTCCAAATATCTATTACAAGCCACAGTCCCAGCCAGTAACGTTGCCCCGAGGAGCAATAACTTTATATTTTTATTGATTTTCATAGCGTTTTAATATTTGATTGTTAGAAAGTTATGCTTAAACCAGCTGAAATCACAGTAGACAAAGGATACTCTTTCCCGATACCATAATCGCCAGCCATTGTTTCTGGATCAAATGCTTTATTGAGCTTAGTGATTGTAAACACGTTATCTGCAGAAATAAAGAAGCGCAGTTGTTTACAATAGAATTTTTGGGTCAACACTTCAGGTAGCGTATAACCGATTTGGATGTTTTTCATACGAACGTATGAAGCATCTTGCATAAATCGAGTTTGCTCTCTAATGTTTTTCTTATCATCGCTCAATACCCTAGGGAAATAAGCATCAGGATTTGGGCCGAAGAAACCCTTGTCGTCAGCTGGACGCCAGAAATCTAGGTGAGAGGTGAAACCCGACAATTGCCAAGGTGCAACACCCGAAGTTCCGAACATGATATTGGTGCTTGGTGGAATTACGTATTGAGCTTGACCAACACCTTGCAAGAAGAATGACAGATCGAAACCTTTGTAGGCCAAATCAACATTAATACCATAAGCATAGTGAGGCGAGCTGTTACCGATCACTTGCCAGTCACCGGTGTCACCGAGCAAACCTGTACCGCTGTCGATTTTACCATTACCATCTAAGTCGGCATACATCATATCACCAGCGCCCCAGTTAGATCCGATTTGGCTTTGGTCAACCTTGGCCAAGTGTGCTTTCATTTCGGCATCTGTTTGTGCGATACCAATTGAAGTATAGCCATATTGCATACCCATTTCTTTGCCGTCATACCATTCGTTCCAATTTGGGTGCTCATTAGGGTATCTCAACACGCGACCCGTGTTATCCGATACATTGAGGTGTACTCCGTAGCTGAAACCAGATTTGGTACGATCGCGCCACCCAATTTCAAGTTCCCAACCTGAGTTGCGCATATCGGCATTGTTGGCACGAGGCACACCGACACCAAGCACAGCTGGCAGAGCGGGAGCTGGGCCAATCATATTGCGAGTCACACGGTTGTAGTAACCGACCGAACCCGTCAAACGATTGCTAAACAAAGCGAAGTCCAAAGCAACGTCATAAGATTCAACAGTTTCCCAAGTCAAACCAGACGAAACCAAACCCGGAGCGTCGCTATATGTTGTAGGGATTACACCATTGATAATCCAGTGATTGCCTTTGCTTGTACCGATTGGCATACGAGGGTAGAATGGATATAGGTCGTTAGTATTTTGGTTACCTAGTTGACCGTATGATCCACGAATTTTCAATGTATTAACCACTGTACTAGCAGATTCCATAAAGGATTCGTTGGCAATGTTCCAAGCGGCAGAAACCGAAGGGAACCAGTTCCAACGTTTTTCGCGAGAGAAACGAGACGAACCATCCAAACGAACGGCTGCTTCGAGCAAATAACGCTCTTTGTAGTTGTAGTTCACACGAGCGAACGCACCAACTGTGGCCCATTGATCATATGAAGCGCTAGTTGTCTGATTATCCGGAGCTAGATTCAAGTAAGGAACGTCATTAGAAATCAAGTTCTTACCCGAACCGTCAAAATTACGTGGCAATGCTACTTCTGATTGGAAACCAACCATGATTTTGAAGAAGTGACCATTGTCAAATTGTTTAGTGTAGTCGGTGTAGATATTCGGATTCAAATAATCCTCTCTCCATTGCTTGTGATAGATCGAAGAACCACTACGAGCACCTTCGGCTGGGCCTAGGCTACCATCCGGATTGAAGTAGAATGCTTCGAGTGTCGCTTTTTGGTAATCTTGATTAGTGATACGAATATTGGCCTCGGCATTGATTGTCCAACCTTTCACCGGGGTCAAAACCAATTTGAATTGTTGATACAAACGATCGGTAAGCTTAGTCATACGACCACCATCGGTCAAAGCTTGAATATAGTTACCACCACCAAATTGCTTAGGCAACACTTGGCCCGATGGTGTCACAAAACCCTCTGGGCTATACAAGGCTTGTGTTGGCCATTGACGAGCGATTTCGTGGTATAGTTGTTGGTTATCGGCATATGAAGCAGCGTCATAATTATCGCGAACGAATTTTGTGTTGCTGCTGAATGAAGCCCATTTGGCGATATTGACGTTGATCTTGCCGGTGAAACCCATACGGTTCAAATCATCACCACCATAGCGCAACAGACCGCCTTGGTCCATGTAGTTGGCCGAAATATAGAATTGCACTCTTTCTGACCCTCCATCGATGGCCAAGTTGTGCTCGTGAGAAAATTGGAACTTCTTGTACATAATATCGTACCAGTCGTTGTTACCCCAAGATCCACCTTGCCATTCCCACTCTCTACCATTACCCTGAGGGCCGGTTTCTGTGGCCAGTAAACCATTTTTATGATCTCTGATCTTTTGCATTTGCTCCTTACCAATAAATGCAGTACCACCTTTGTTGATGTTAGAAAGGTTGATATACTCGGCAAATGTTTCAGAGTCCATCATCGTTGGGATACCCATTGGAGTCGACCAACGGAAGTTATCGCTGTATGTAACATTGATACGCCCTGTCTTACCTGATTTGGTGGTGATCAAAATCACACCAAATGGAGCACGCGAACCGTAGATAGCACTCGACGATGCGTCCTTCAAGATTGACATAGTTTCAATATCCTTAGGGTTGAGCGAGTTCAAGTCACCCTCCATACCATCTATAATAACAAGTGGCGAAGAGTTAGAACCTGCACCGATAGTACCACCACCACGAATGTTGATGTTCATACCGCCATCGAGCGAACCTCCACGACCACCGGGAGAGATGTTCAAACCCGGAACCATACCTTGAAGGGCTTGGCTGACGTTCACCACCGGACGGTTTTTCAAGTCATCGGCCTTAACCACCGACACCGAACCGGTCAAGGTAACTTTCTTTTGGCTACCGAAACCCACCACAACCACTTCGTCGAGCGCAATGGCGTCTTCCTCCATTGTCAGCGCGTAGTTAGTCTGAGAAGTCACCGGAACATCAACTGTTTTGAAACCCATGAAACTCAACTGAATGACCTCGCCCGCTTTTGCATTCAAGGTCACCGAACCATCAGCATTCACTAATTTGGCATTGTTGGTGCCTTTGATTTTAGCCATCGCTCCTACCATCGGCTGTCCCTTCGTGTCCTTGACCATCAAGGTGACAGCTTTGGCGGCGTCTGACTGAGCATTTAACGATTGATCTTCATTGACCTTGCCATCGGCAAGCATGCTGGAACCACCCCCCGCAAAAGCGGATAGAGATTGACTCCCTAAGACAAGAGCAAAGATCGTTGTCCATTGTAAAATTTTTCTCATGATGAAAAATGATTAATTTGGGGCTCTGTACTGTTTTTTTTCAACACCAAGTCAGGACAAAACCCCTTACACCCGCCTGATGCTGCTGTTTTTTTTAATCGAGAGAGAGCTTCGTATTTGCTCTGACTGATCGTTTCTTAAATAAATTCCCGGCGAACAGAAATTCGCCACCACCACTTTTGAGGTTATATTGCTTATAATCAGACACTTAACACCTCCGAAAGCGCTTATTTCCATCGAATAAAGCACTTCCTCTTTACAAAGATAAAACATTTTTTCTTAATTCCAATAATTTTTTCGTTAATCCTCGTCACTTTTTGTACTACTTTAATTACTAGCGATTTAGACGTTTTTTTGTAGATGCAACAAAATGTATGTTGAGTGTCGAATTAAGTAATTGACAAAAGAGTGTTTTATTCGATCGTTAAAAAAACATGCCCAAAAACGCCCTTGCAGCCCTTGTAGTTACAAGTGTTTGGGGGTCATTTCGATCGCGCATGAAAGTCATTGGCAGGCGGGGTCAAGAATCGCGCTAACCCAGCCGCCACCGGGGGTTACGCGCGGTTTTCGTATGCGCCCATGTATATTCAATAATAGTTATGATATTTTAGTATAAATAGTGTGGAATATGGCGATAACATTCAAAAGAATATTCGCATTACGTATTTTAGCATACGTTATACGCGACATAAATGATTGGGGATCAAGGGGGGGGGGGGGGGGCGTGATTTTAATCTAAAAAATTTTTGTGGTTT